>JBDKRP010000019.1:0-88580 GCA_039683275.1 Methanoregulaceae archaeon
GTCTTGGGCTTGAGCAGGTTTGCAAGATAGGTCACAAAGACCGCGTGCGGATGGGCGCCGAAGAGAACCGTGGGGGCGCCGATGATGACGGTCGCGGCATCGACGAGCGACATCGCGATATCCCCGACATCCGACTTCGTGATTTCGAATGGCTTCACCGTCACGCCCCGGGATATGAGTGCGTCCGTCAGGTACCCCACCATCTTCTCCGTGCTGCCGTGCATCGAGACGTACGCGATCACGACCTCGTTCTTCACCGCAGGCGAGACCCAGTCCCGGTACGCGTCCAGGATGAACGCAGGGTCCTTGTGGATCGGGCCGTGGCTCGGGGCGATCATCGCGATATCGACCGCCTTCAGTTTCTCCAGGTAACCCGCAATGCTCGTCCGGAACGGCATCATGATCTCGGCATAATACCGCTTCGCGCTGTGGTAATACTGGCACCGGTCCCCCACGAAGAGGTCGCTCGTCGCAAGGTGCGCCCCGAAGAGGTCGCAGCTGAAGAGAATCCTGTCCTCTTCCAGGTACGTGAGCATCGTATCCGGCCAGTGCACCCAGGGGGTGATGAAGAACCGGAGGGTCTTTCCCCCCAGGGATACGGTCTCCCCTTCCTTCACGACCTGGATCCGGTCCCCGGGAACCTCAAGGAGACTTATCAGGAGTTCCTTTGCCTTTTCGCTCGCAAGGACTTTTGCGTTGGGAAAAAGTTCGAGAAGCATCGGAACCGACCCCGCATGGTCCTGCTCGGTATGGTTCACCACGATGTAATCGATATTCTCGAGGCCTGACCTCGCAAGGTTCGTCATCAGGTCCATCTCTTTCGAGGGATCGACCGCATCGATGAGAACCGTCTTCTCCGTTCCCTTCACCAGGTACGCGTTGTAGCTCGTCCCGTCAGGTAAGGGGATGAGCGAATCGAAGAGCCGCCTGCTCCAGTCAATCGCACCTACCGAGAACACGCCCGGTACAATTTCCCGTACAGCCATGATACCCCTGGTCAGAACTTCTCGAACTGGTCCTTGGATGCCGTACAGATCGGGCATTTCCAGGTGTCGGGAAGAGCTTCGAAGGCTGTCCCGGCAGGTGTTCCGTAATCCGGCTCTCCCTTTGCGGGGTAATATACGTGGCCGCAGATTGTGCACTTGTAATCGTCCATAACGGGTCCTCCTGTGACATCAGTCACAGAATATACACTCAACTGGGCTGAAAACGAGTTTATACGTTTCGATACGGACGCTCTCCCCGGAGGACCGCATTTCCCTGCCGAGGAAAAACGATTCGCCCCTGCCATCAGGTTCTCACGGGCTCTTCCCTGCAGTCTCCGGGCGGGGGGTATCCGGGAAGGTCCCGGTCCCGACCGGTATCTGGTACTTCCGTACAAAGAACCGGAACGACCTGTTTTTTTCTTCTGCTGATTCGAGCGAGAAAAACTTCAGGATCTCGAACATGAAATCGACCTTCGATACGAACCGTCGGGGGATCATCTTCACGAAATCCTCTTTCGTGACCGTGTTCGTGAGCTCCAGGTGCCGTACCCCGAGCCTGGCTTCCGCACTCCGATCCAGGCCTGCAAGATACCAGCTCTCGATCTCCCGGATCACGACCACGATATGATCTCCTGCAAGCTCCTGGTACCGCCCGGTCAGCAGGTACTTCTTGGACTCGACCGACGGCTCGAAATCGATGTCCCCCACGAAGATGTACTCGTGCCCGAGGGCATTCAGGCTCTTTATGAACCGGCTCACCTTCTCCCGTTTCATGGAGGCATACGCGATGAGCTCCACCGACCGGTACCGGGGGACAAGAAGCGGCTTCACCAGCCGCCCGAAGAACCGGATGTCGTCCGCACCCTCGACAAAGATGAAGAGCCGTTTTTCCACTGCGATCCCCGCCCGGGTCAGAACTCCAGCAGGTTCTGGAGGTACAGGTCCTCGATCCCGAGTTCGTTCTCGAGGAAGGTCCGTACTTCCTCCTTGTCGGCAGGCCGGGAGATCGTGGAGAAGCCGTCACGGTTCCGGGAGATGAGGAGGATACTCTCCAGGCCGGTATGCTTGACCGCCTCGACCGAGTGGGTCGTCATCATGACCTGCTTTCGCTCCGACGCCTCCTTCATCATCGAGACCACGCGGGTCACGAGGAAGGGGTGGATGTGGCTTACCGGCTCCTCTACAAAAACGAACGGCCGGTCCTCGAAGTAGAGGATGATGATGAGCATGAATATCGAGAGGGTCCCGTCCGAGAGCGCAAACGCGGGAAGGTCGTACTCCTTTGCGTACCGCTCCCGCAGGGTCAGGACCCAGGAAACATCCATCGATTTCTTCACGTCAAGATCCTCGATGAACGGGAAGACATCCCGGATAAGGTTCGCGAGCGTCCGCCTCTTCTCGGGATTGTCGAGGATCCGCCGGATCGCGAGCGCAAGATTGCTCCCGTCCTCCTCAAGTTCGCATTTCCCGGCGATAGCAACCCCTTTCTTCGGGAGCTTCGGGTCCAGGTCGTAAATACCGATCCGGTCGAAGAGCCGGTCTATCTGCGGAACCGGGAGGGCGTACGGCGTTTCGAGGATGAGCCGGGTCGCAGGGATATGCCCTTCCCGGAAAAAGAGCGGGACAATTTCGCCGGGGGTGAGGGTGATCCCTTCCGGGACCGAGATTGTGTACCGGAGTCTTCCGCCCTCGTTCGTGATCCGGATTTTTCCGTGAAATGCCGAGGGGGGACTGCCCGGTTCCCGGGTGCATTCTCCGTTGAAATCGCAGCCGAGAGTGAGTTCATCATGGAGGATCGTGTAGCTGCCATCCTTTGCGAACCGGAGGGAGAACGCATACGTGGACTCGCAGGGACGCATGACAATCGTCTCTTCCCCGCATCCCGGGATCGTATACCCTTCGGCATATTCCGGGGAATACGTTACCGAGAACGAGAGCGGCGTACCGGTCCCGAGCCGGGCATTGAGCAGGTACCCGAACCCGCCCTGCATTGCTATCGCGTTTTCGAGGCCATAGACCGCGATGTCCCGGAGGAACCGGAACGCCTGGATGAAGTTGGACTTCCCTGCCGCGTTGGACCCGATGATCACGTTGAAATCGCGCAGGCTGATCGAGAGGTCAGAGAAACTCTTGAAATTCGCTAACGAGATGCTCCGGATGGCCATGGTTATACCATCGGTAGCCGTGCAGGCACAAATAGGTATCCCGGAATCCTGTTCATGACAGGATCGGTATCCCGAGAACGGAAAAGACCCCGATCATCTTCAGGCCCATCACAATGAGGATGACCGAGAACGCCTGTTTCAGCCGCACCGGGGAGGTGCTGTGAGCGATCCGGACGCCCACCTGGGCAAGGGGAATGCTCGGCACGGCAAGGAGGACAACAAAGAGGAGATCCACGTACCCGAGGCTGAACTCCGGGAGGCCCGACACCCCGAGCCCGTTCACAATGTACGCGAGGAACCCGCCAACCGCGTAGATCGCAATCAGGACAGTCGAGGTCCCGATAGATTCCCGCACCCCGAACCGCATAAAAAGCAGGAAGATCGGGACCATCAGAACGCCTCCCCCTATTCCGAGCAGCCCGGAGAAGAACCCGACACTGAACCCGGCGACGAGGTACCAGGGAACAGATACCCCCGGGGAGCCGCACTCCCCCGACGATTGGATCTGTGCCACCATCCGCCAGGCCGCGACCATGAGGACAGCCCCAAAGAGGAGCGAGAGGAGCGCGCCCGGGGCGTGGGACGCGACCGTTCCACCCAGGAACGCCCCGAGGATCCCCGTGATACCCATCGGGAGAATCGCCTCCCAGGCAATACACTTCCGGCAATGGTGGCCGTACGCACCGCTGATCGCGGTCGGAAGAATGACGGCAAGGCTCGTGCCGAACGCAACCCGTAAAGCGATGGTCTGGTCGAACCCGAAATGGGTTAAGAGAAAATACTGGACCGGGACCATCAGGAATCCCCCGCCAACCCCGAACAGCCCGGAGAGGACGCCGATGCAGGCTCCGGCAACGGGCAGGACGATAAGGGTCAGAAGCAGGGTATCCATTGCAGTAATAGGATGTTAGCCGGGATTCAGATAAAAGGGAGAGGATACCGGAGAAGAGACCGCTTCTCCGGTTATTTCCCGAGACGGAGCATCCCCAGGGGAGCAAGGATCGGGTTTCCTTCACGCTGCGGGAAGACCCCTTCTTTTGCCGTCCTCACATCCTCTATCGTGTAAAATGCGCTCGGGTGGTGGATCTTGACGGTCGCAACGATATCCCCGAGATCCTGCCGCTTTGCAACCATCAGGAGAACCTCCACCTGCCCGGTCGCGCCTTCGGCATCGATGCTCGTGACCCCGTAATTTTTCCTGCGCAGGTCGTCCATGAGATCCCGGGCATCCTCCCGGATTATGATCCGTATCAGGGAAAGCCCGATAGACAAACGCTCCTCAATCGACATTCCGATGAACGTTCCGCACGCAAACCCGGCCCCGTATGCAATATACGAGATGGGATTGGTGAGGTTCTGCATCACCTGGCTGATGGCAATGAGCCATATGATCACCTCAAAGAAACCGATGAGGGGCGCAAGGTACTTGATCCCTTTCGAGATGAAGATGACCCGGATCGTCCCGAGACTCACATCGCAGATCCTTGCAAGGAAAATGAAGATCGGCAGGACCACCCAGGCAAAGACCGGGGATGTGAAAAAGTCAGCGGATATCACGTCAGATCCACCCCCGCAGCCGCATCGCAGTCACGATACGGTTCACCGCTATCGTGTACGCAGCCCGCCTGAGATCAACGTGGTTCCCGGTTGCAAGCAGAGCGACATCCCGGTAAGTCTCACTCATCTTTGTCTTCAGCCGGGTATTGACCTGGTCGGCAGGCCAGTGATCCAGGTTGAAGTTCTGGACCATCTCGTAATAGGAGACGATGACACCCCCCGCATTGCAGAGGATATCCGGAACTACCGTTATCCCCCTGGTAAAAAGTGCTGCATCCGCACCGATTGTCGCAGGGCCGTTCGCGAATTCTGCAATAAGTCCCGCCCGGATCCGGGAAGCATTCTCTTCTGTTATGACATTTTCAACAGCCGCCGGGATCAGGATATCCGCGTCCACCTCCAGGAGCTCCCGGTTTCCGATTGGCTCTCCACCGGGGAACGTCCCCACCGTCCCTGATTTTTTCTTATGTTCCGCCAGGGCAGCGATGTCAAGGCCGTTCCCGCTCCGGTCAACGACTCCTCCCCTGCTGTCACTCACCGCGATGATCCGGGCGCCGAATACCGTGCTCCCGATGAGGGCTGCGTGATACCCGACATTCCCGAACCCCTGGATCGCGACCCGGGCGCGGGAGAGGTCCATCTTCGCTTCCTTTGCCGCAACCTCTATCGCATACCACCCACCCCTGGCGGTCGCCTCGGTTCTTCCCTCGGACCCGCCAAGAAGAACCGGCTTTCCCGTGACCGACCCGAACGTAGTCCTTCCCCGGATACGGGAGTATTCATCCATCATCCAGGCCATCGTCTGATCGTTGGTATACATATCCGGGGCAGGGATATCCCGGTCCGGGCCGATGAAGTCCGCAATCGCCCGCGTATATTCCCGGGTCATGCGTTCCAGCTCACCCTCCGACATCTCTTTCGGGTTGCAGACTACCCCTCCCTTCGCGCCCCCGAGCGGGAGGTCGTGCAGGGCGCATTTCCAGGTCATGAGTGCTGCGAGGCCCCGTATCGTATCGATGGTCTCGTCCGGGTGGTACCGGACGCCCCCCTTGGCAGGCCCGAGCACATCGTTGTACTGGACCCGGAATCCGGAAAACGTCCGGATGCTTCCGTTATCCATTCGCACCGGAAGCGATACGTGCAGCTCACGCATCGGCATCTTCAGGAACGCTTCTGCGTCAGGACTTATCCGGAGGGCATCGGAGCAACTGCAGAGATGCTCTTTTACGAGCGAGAACAGGTTTGGTTCAGCCATAGGTCTCACGGAAGACTACCGGTATCTGAAACGCCGATCCCTATAATAGGTAGCATCGGCTCAGGGTGCCTGCTGCATGTCCCCGAATTTCCGGGAGAGGGCCGCCCCGGCAACGAGGAGGATGCCTCCGGCAACGATTGCCAGGGGAATTGAGTACAGGAGCGGGATCCCTTCCCATGCCGTCATCCCGGATACTCCGGCAAGTATCATGAGAAGGATCAGCCTTGCAAGAAGCGTTGCGTAGATGTCGCGGAATGCCAGGAACACGAACCCGGTGATGAGCCCGGCAAAAATCACGAGAAGACTGAACGTATATCCTCCTGACAGAAGCGCTCCGGACAGGTAGGGAAAGGACGATGCAAGGGCGGCGGCGAGGAAACCTGCGAGGGCAGCCGGGCCGCCCCGGGCCAGGAGCAGGGCCGATTCGATATGGGTTGCAAGGAGCGCCCAGCAGATCATGACCTCACCTGCCGCAAGCGGGAAGAGGAAGAGAAACGTCCGGAAGGGGTCCGGGACAATGATATTCAGGAACGGAACGACTGCAAGAGCGATTCCCCCGGAAATTCCCGTTATGATGAGGGCTGGGATCGTCTTTTTGCCGGGATCGAGCCCTGCCTGTCCCGGGCTCACCATGCCCCGGGCCATCGAGGTCTTCAGGAAAAGCGAAGATACGATGCACCCGATGAAGATCCCGACAACGATGACCGGTACTACCCAGTCCCGGGGACCTGCTGCAGGAGCGTGGGAGATGCCGTTTCCCAGGAGGAGGGTCTCGGCCATCCAGGCTATGTATATGACAAATGCGAGGAGGAGCCTTCCGGAATACGTTCCCACAAGGGGGACGCCGGGCATCTGTCCACCGGGATCTGCGGGGTGCTCCATGACAGGGAAGATTATTCCTCCGGGTACTTCATCCTTTCCTGCCGCACCCCGGCCGTGTTTCCCTCATCCCGTATTACCCCGGTAAAAGGAGCGCCGGGTCTCAGGCCCGGCCTGCCAGGAACCGGGCTACCTCTTCATCCCGTCCTGCCATACCTTCGACCCACGGGCCAACCCGTTCCTCAAACGTCGGGATATTTCTCCGGAACAGGACGCCGAGCGCAATCTTCGCATCGGTGTTGTAATCCCATTCCCGGGCCCGGGCGCAGGCAGCTGCAAAGTCGCTGTCATCATACTCCAGGGGGAGATCGTAGACCCTGTCCTGGTAATATCCCGTCATGTTGAAGAACGTCGCACAGATCTGCAGGACGTCAAGGAATGCGAAGCCCCGGTGCCGTATCCCGTCCAGGATCAGCGACTTCAGCCGGTCCTGCTTCCGGGTATAGCCACGGGCAATGAACCCGGCACCGCAGCCCAGCATCAGTTCCAGGGGATTGAAGGGATACTCCGTTGTCCCGGTGGGCGTCGATTTCCCTTTGAACCCGAGAGGGGATGTCGGGGTGTACTGGCCGGTCGTAAGTCCGTAGACACGGTTGTTGTGGACGATCACGGTTATCCCGATATTCCGCTTTGCCGCAAAGGCAAGATGGTCCAGGCCTTCCGCATACATGTCCCCGTCACCGCCGCAGCATATGACCGTCAGGTCCGGGTTCGCAAGCTTGATGCCGGTCGCAACCGGGATCGTCCTGCCGTGAAGCGTATAGAAACTGCTGATGTTGAGATAATCCGCCATTTTTGCATGGCACCCGATGCCGGTCACGAGGACGACGTTCTCTTTCGGGGTCCCGGACGCAATGAGTTCCCCGATGACCGATTTGAGCGCATGCTCGAGGGAGAAGTTCCCGCATCCCGGGCACCAGGTGTTCTGGGCACTCGTGATAAGATCGGGATTTTCGGTCATGATGCCGCCTCCCGCACCCGTTCTGTCAGATCTTCGCAGGTATACGGCCTCCCGTCGACCCGGTGGATCCCGGCGTCAACCGGAAAACCGAACCCCTGCACGATACCGGCAAGTTGCCCGGAGCAGTTGTCCTCTACCGCAATTACCCGGCGCACGCCCTCCATTGCACACCGGTACTGATCGAACGGGAAGGGTTCGAGGACCACCGGCTGTATCACCCGCATCCCGAGATCCCGGGCAACCTCCCGGGATACGCCGGCATTTGAACCCCAGCAGAGGATAGCAGTCGCAGCGGCCGGATCGCCGGATACCACAACAGCCCCCTCCATTTTCCCGACCGCAGCACCCAGGGCCAGCCGTTTCTTCTCCCGCTTTGCGGTCATAGCAGCCACGACAGCAGGTTCTTCCGTCGTGATCCCATCCTCATCGTGCGCATAACTGTTTGCTTTCACAATGGCCCCGGAACGGGGCGGGAAGGCAAGCGGGGAGATTCCGGTTCCGGTGAGGGCATACCGCCGGTAAGGTGCCGTCCCGTCCCAGCCGGGAGCAGATCGGGAGATTGTCCGGGGAACAGCATCCTCCCGCAGGCTGTATGTCCCCTCCGCGAGGTTCTTATCCGAGAGAATGAATGCCGGGACCTGGTACTCCCAGGCAATATTCATCGCCGCCTGCGACCAGAGGACTGCCTGCTCCGGGTCACCCGGGGCAACGATAAGCCGGGGGAACTCCCCCTGCCCTGCAAACCGGGTAAAGTTCAGTTCGGTCTGGCCCGAATAAGTCGGGAGACCGGTGCTCGGGCCGGTCCGCTGCCCGAGAAGAATGACCACCGGGATCTCCGCCATCCCCGCCATGCTCAGCCCTTCCGTCATCAGGCAGAACCCGCCTCCCGAGGTCCCGACCGCAGTCCGTTTTCCTGCGTATGCCAACCCCTGCGCCATCAGGATGACCGCGATCTCGTTCTCGGGATGGATGACCTTCAGGCCGAACTCGTCCGCAAGCCCTGCAAGGAAATGGAGCAGGCTGGACGAGGGGGTCATCGGGTACGAAACATAGGCTTCAAGACCGCCGAGGAGAAGGCCGAGCCCGACCGCCTCGTTCCCGGTGAGGATTGGATCCGGGGCACGGCCGTAACGGCCCGCAAGAGTTCCCGGGGGAGCAAGATCATAGCCCCGCCGGGCTACCTTCAGGTTGAGATCCGTTCCTTTCAGGAGGTGCCTCCTGATAACCGGCTCCAGTTCTTCCCACCGGACCCCCGCAGCTTTTGCAAATGCACCGACGAGACAGGTGTTCCCCATCACCGGGGGAGCCTTTTCTTGCGCAAGAATGGCCTGCACGGGGATTCCCGTTCCCTCCGACTTCACGAGATCACGGTTCGCGATGACAACGGTTTCCGGCTTCATCGTATCCCGGTGACGGTCCAGGGTCTCCTGGTTGAGCGCAATGATGACGTCGACCCGGTCCCGGTGCGTCCCGACCGGTTCCTCAGAAGCCCTGACAACCGCGAAGTTATGGCCGCCCCGGATGAGCGAGGGGTAATCGTAATACATGTACACCCGGTACCCGAGGCTCCCGAGTATCTGGCAGATCAAGAGTCCCGCGCTGTTGATGCCATCACCGGCTTTTCCCCCGATAAGAACAGACAGTTCCCTCACGCGTACGCACCTTACATTCGGATGCTTCCGGCAAGCGTTTAAACCATCCGATCGTGACCCCGGCTGGCGGGAAGGGCTTTGTTCAACAATATTCAAATACCGCAAACCGGAACAATTCAACCAGGAGAATCGGTTACTACCCGCTCCCATGGTGATCCTATGACCCAGGAACCTTCCCCCAGGATAAACGCAGACCCGTTCTCTCCTTCCCGGCAGGCAGATGATTTTGAAAGCCTGACGAAAGCGCTCCGCCACAATAACCCCGGCCTCCGGTCCCGGGCTGCCCTTGCACTCCGTGAGATGGGGGATCCGGCAATCGGGTTTCTCATGGGTGCGCTCCATGACGAGGATCAGGATATCAGGTGGCATGCAACCCTGACCCTTGCCGAGATGGGGACAACCGCGCTCGATACCCTCGTCGCAGCGCTCGCTGACGAAGATTATGATGTCCGGTGGCGGGCAACAATGGCCCTTGCGGAAATCGGGGAGGATGCCGTCCCGGGACTCATCGCCTGCCTGCGGAACCCGGATGTGGATATCGGGAGAAAAGCCATCTGGGCGCTTGTGATTATCGGGAAGCCATCCGTTTCACCTCTCATCGTGTCGCTGAAAGATCCGGGCTGGTTCGTACGGGCTCTCGCTGCCTGGGGTCTCGGAAGAATCCGGGACGACCTCGCACTCGAACCCCTTATCCAGACCCTCAACGACCTGGATCTCAATGTAAGGTGGGTTGCTGCGGATGCACTCGGCCGCCTGAAAGACCCCGGGGCGGTGCCGCACCTTGTAAAAGCCCTCTCGGAGCATGACTCGTTCCTCCAGGTGCCGGCAAGCTGGGCGCTCGGCGAGATCCGGAGCCCTGCAGCGGTTGAACCGCTTATGAAAAACCTCGAAGACCCGGACTGGTATGTAAGGTACGCAGCGGCGGATGCCCTCGGGAAGATTGGGGACATTCGGGCGACCGGGGCCCTTACCGGTGTTGCATCCGACAAGGACGAATTCGTGAGGAGCGCTGCCTTGACGGCACTCCTGAAGATCGAGAAGAAATAATAGCGGGGAGTTCCTGAAAATATCAGATACCGGCCGGAACGGGGGGAATACAAATCAGGACAGGCCGGAGCGCCAGATCTGCGCGCGGTTTCCGAAAGATCGCCCTTTAGGCTTTCGGGGGAATGAGCCCCGCGAGCAGATCCCCAAGATCCTTGATCTTATACGGCTTCGAGAGAACACCGGAGAACCCGTGGGCCCGGTAATCCGCAACATTGGGATCGTGCGAATACCCGCTGGAGACCACGCCTTTCACGGAGGGGTCCAGCTCTTTCAGTTTCCGCATGGCCTCTTCCCCGCCCATTCCCATGGGTATCGTGAGATCAAGGATCACGACGTCGTAGGGCGTTCCGTTTGCAGCGCCTTCCTGGTAGAGCCGGATGGCTTCACCTCCTTCCCGGGCAATGGCAACCTCATACCCGAGAAATGTAAGAACCTCTTTCGTGACATCGAGGATACTCTCCTCATCGTCCATCAGAAGTACGCGACCTTTCGAAGCCATGGTATCACTCAGCGCCGGAAACACAGACCTCCGCTGCCCCCCGACAGAATTCCGACGCAGTTTCCGAAAAGGAACTTCGCGAAGTGGGAATATAACTATTGTGATAGGCACGGCATTGTAGACAATAAAGGAAGGCGGGAAATCCGTATTTCACAATTTGGTCGGTTTTGAGGAATAATTTCCGAAGGATACTCCGGAACGCTCCCGGACGTTTGCAGGAAGACCCGGATAAACCCGTCCGGCCGCAGGCTAGCCGGAACCAGTTTCCTGCCCGATCCATGCCAGGTACGGCGGATATCCCCCGGTGATCGGGAGAACGATCATTTCAGGAACTGCGTACGTATGAAGCTCGCGTATCGCCGCAAGCACCGTCTTCTCGTTCTCCGTTGTGGTCTTGATGATGAGAAGCATCTCCGGTTCATCGCAGATCTCACCTTCCCACCGGTATACCGACCTGACCTCGGTCATGTTCACGCACGCTGCAAGCCGCCGTGTCACGAGTTTCTGCGCTATCGTCTCCGCAAGAGGAGCAGGCGCCGTCGAAAGGATAACAATTGCTCCGGGCATCATTCTCATATGAGTCCATAACTGCCCTGGAGATAACGGTATTCATCCCGACGTGCAGCGGTAGCATATTGATAATCGTTCGCGTGCAATACTAATGCAGCATGTACTCGGAACGCATGAGCGAGCTGCCGCCCTACCTCTTCGCCCGTATTGACGAGATGAAAGCAGAGCAGCTCAAAAAAGGCGTGGACATCATCGACCTGGGCGTCGGGGACCCGGATCTACCGACCCCCCCGCACATTGTTGACGCACTCTGTGCCGCCGCACGGAACCCGGACAACCACCACTACCCCTCCTACTCGGGAATGCCGGAGTTCCGGGCAGCGGTTTCGACCTGGTACAGGAACCGGTTCAGCGTGACCCTTGATCCCGCAAAGGAGGTTCTGGCACTCATGGGTTCGAAGGACGGGATCGCCCACCTCGCAGAAGCGTTCATCAATCCGGGAGATTACGTCCTTGCACCGAGTCCCGGTTACCCTGTGTACCGGACCTCGACTCTCTTTGCCGAAGGCCGCGTGCACGAAATGCCGCTCACGGCAGAGCGGGGATTCATTCCGGATCTTGATGCAATCCCAAAAGATGTCCTGAAGAAGGCAAAGCTCATGTTCCTGAACTACCCGAACAACCCGACGGCAGCAACCGCACCGGACTCGTTCTTCCGGGAGGTCGTGGACTTTGCCCGGGACAACGGGATCGTCATCGTCCACGACAACGCGTATTCCGAGATCGCGTTCGACGGGTACAAGGCACCCTCGTTCCTGAACACGAAGGGCGCAATGGAGATCGGTATCGAGATGCACTCCCTCTCGAAGACCTACAATATGACCGGCTGGAGGATCGGGATGGCGGTGGGAAACCCAGAAATCCTGGCCGGCCTTGGGCGGGTCAAGACAAACGTTGACTCGGGAGTCTTCAATGCAGTCCAGCACGCGGGAATTGCGGCCCTGACGGGTCCGCAGGACTGCGTGAAGGATGCCTGCAAAATCTACCAGGAACGCAGGGATGTGCTCGTAAACGGCCTCCGGGATATGGGTATCGACGTCCCGATGCCCAAAGCAACTTTCTATGTCTGGATGCCCGCGAAAGACTGCATGAAAACCGCCGCAGACCTCCTGACAGGAGCCGGTGTTGTCGCAACTCCCGGGGTAGGGTTCGGGAGCGGCGGCGACGGGTACGTCCGGTTTGCGATCACCCGTTCGGTGGACCGGATACAGGAAGCCATCGAACGGATCCGGAGGCTCGGCCTGTGAAACTCCCCCATCACCTGACGGTCAAAGGAGGACACCTCCATATCGGAGATCACGACACCGTAGCACTTGCAGAGAAATACGGGACCCCGCTGTACGTAACCGACGAAGCCCGGATCCGGGAGAACTTCGCCCGGTTCCAGGCAGCCCTCACCTCCCGGTACCCGAAAGTCCAGATGCTGTACGCTGCAAAAGCAAACGGGAACCTTGCGATCCTCCGGTCGCTCGCCGGGCTGGGCGCGGGAGCGGATGTCTTCTCCTCCGGGGAACTCCGTCTCGCTCTCTCGGCAGGAATGTCCCCGGCGAAACTGCTCTTCAACGGCAGCTCAAAGACCCCGGCCGATCTCGAACTCGCTGTAACCACGGGGGTCAAAGTAACCCTCGACTCACTCGATGAACTCTCCCAGCTGGAAAGAATAGCAGCCCGGATCGGGAAGCAGGTGAAGGTATCTTTCCGGGTGAATCCGGCACTTGACGTCCCCACGCACCCCAAGATCGCGACCGGCCTTGCGACCAGCAAGTTCGGTATTCCCCACCAGGAGATCCCGGCTGCATACCAAGCGGCGCTTGGCTGTGCCCACGTAAAACCGGTCGGCATCCACTGCCACATCGGGTCGCAGATCCTCGATGTCGCACCATTCGCAAAAGCTGCGGAAGTGATGGTGAGGATCGCAAAGGAACTCACCGCGATGGGCGTTAAACTGGAGTTCATCGATCTCGGGGGCGGCCTTGGGATCCCGTATCACCACGGCACGGACCCTGCCCCGACCCCGGACGATTATGCGGCAGCTGTAGTCCCGGTCTTTGCGGAAGGCGTGAAAGCCTGCGGAATCCAGCCGGAACTCTGGGTGGAGCCGGGAAGGTACCTGGTCGCGGATTCAACGGTCCTCCTGACGAGGGTCAACTCCGTTAAGAAAGCCCACAAGACCTTCGTGAACGTTGACGCAGGGTTCAACCTCCTCATCCGTCCCGCGATGTACGACTCGTACCATGAGGTCGTCGTTGCAGGGAAAGCGGATGCACCGGGCGAAGAGGTCGTCACTGTGACCGGTCCGATCTGCGAGACCGGGGACATCCTTGCGGCAGACCGGAACCTCCCCCGGGTATCAGCCGGGGATATCATTGCAGTGCTGGACGCAGGAGCCTACGGGTATGCAATGTCCTCGCAGTACAACGGCCGTCCCCGCTGCCCCGAGGTTCTCGTGAACGGGAAGCAGGAAGGGCTGATGCGCAGGGCCGAGACTCTCGATGATGTCACATCCGAAATGGTCCGTCCTGCCTGGCAGTAATTGATGCAGGCTTGCCCGGAGGGGCCGGAAGGATAACGGGCACCCTGCCGGACAGCCGCACCAGGAACCGGGAGATTCAAGGGATGCAGTTCCACTACGCGCTCGTTGACGACCTGATGCCAAAAGAGGAGTTCGAGCGGCGCATCGAGGAGAAGATCGAGACCTGCGGGGATCTCGTGGACGAGCCGACCGCTGCGATGATGGTGGTCCAGGAGCTGGGCAGGCATCATGTCAAGGTAAAGGAGCTCGCCGGCCCGACAAGTCTTTTCTCTTTTTTCTGCAAGGTGGTCGCAAAGCGCCCCCCCAAGGAGTTCGACCGTCAGGGAGGAGAGAAAGGCCTCGTCGCCAGCCTCTTTGTCGGGGACGATACAGGTTCTACCCAGCTCGTATTCTGGGATGACAAGGCAATGGCGGTCGAGGAGATCGATATCGGGGATGTCCTCGAGATCATAGGCCGCCATGCGGGAAAAAACACCCGGGATATTACCGTGATGGCGTTCCGGAAAGCGGAGATCGATATCCCCTGCTCGATCACTGCGGACGCTCTCCCGGAAGAGAAGAAAGCGGAACGGATCGATCTCAGGGTGCGGCTGATTGCATTGGAGGGAATCCGCACCTTCACCCGCAGGGATGGGAAACCCGGGGAGATGGTGGAGGCGGTGATCGGGGATGCTGACGGGACCGCAAGGCTCGTTGCCTGGGAGCCGGAACTCCTTATCCTGCACGAACCCGGGACCTGCATTGCCATCACCGGGGCAAAGGCGAGACCCGATGCCCAGGGCCGGGAATACAGCCTGGACGGGACCTCCCGGGTAGCGGCCTGTGACGAGGAGATAACGGTTCCCCTTACCCCGGCTGCATCCCTTGTCCCGGAGGGGATATTCTCGGTCGAAGGGACCCTAACCCGGATTTTCCCGGTGAAATCATTCACCTCCCGGAACGGCAACGCGTCGCAGGTCCGGAACCTGATCGTAACCAGCGGGGATTCGCGGATACGGGTTGTCCTCTGGGGAGATCAGGCCATGGAGCAGGTTCTCCCCGGCGACCGGGTAGAGGTATACCATGCCCGGGCAAAGGAGGGCAGGAACGGGGAGACGGAACTGCATGTGGGGCGGGGAAGTGCTCTTGTGATCCGGCACCCGGAAGGCTCCGGGATCACGGTCGAAGGGACATGCATCCGGATCGGGGGAGCAGTCTTCATCGACACCGGCACAGAGCGGTACCTGGTACATGCAGACCTGCCCCACGGCCAGGACATCCGTATCACCGGGATGCTTGCCGGGAACCGTATCACCCCTACCCGGATAGAACTTGCAGATCTGAAGGGGGAGGACCTTGCCGCACGGCTGGAAGAACTGAAACGGGTCCTCCGGGAGAATGAATCTCCCGTGACGTATTCCGCTCCGGCAACTCCGCAATAATGCATCGTCCCCATCTCCGAATCCAGGGGTTCCATCGGATTCCGTTTCAGGGCAACAACCAGCAGCAGCGGGGGACCGGGTGAACTATGATATACCGGGCCGGAGACATGTACCGTAACGATAGGCAGAGGCTGGTACGGGCTCCGAATATGAACGGGACGCGAATCACTTTCGCCCCGCACGGTATAGGGGATATATGGTGCTGCTTGCGATGCTATGCGAAGACCTGAGGTAATTGAGATGACAGAAGGTCCCTTAGAAATAGAAGATATCCCGGGCGTCGGCCCAAGTACTGCAGAGAAACTCCGTGAGGCAGGATACCTTACGGTCGAGAGCATCGCAACATCCTCCCCGACGGAGCTTGCCGAACTCGCAGAGATCGGCGAAGCGGCGGCAAAGAAGATGATAAAAGCTGCCCGGGAACTCGCGGAGATCGACGGGTTCAGATCCGGAATGGAAGTCTTCGAGCAGCGCAAGGAAGTCAGGAAACTGTCTTTCCGGGTCCCGGACCTGGATGCCCTTCTCGGGGGAGGCCTCGAAACCCGTGCCATCACCGAAATGTACGGTGAGTTCGGTTCCGGTAAAAGCCAGATCGTCCACCAGATGGCGGTCAATGTGCAGCTGCCTGAGGACGAAGGCGGCCTCAACGGGAGCTGTATCTATATCGATACCGAGAACACCTTCCGTCCCGAGCGTATCGAACAGATGGTGAACGGCCTCGGAAAAGACGGGGTTGACTTTGAGGAGTTCCTGGGAAATATCCATGTAGCGAGGGCCCACACCTCGGATCACCAGATGCTCCTGATCGACAACTCCCGCGAGCTTGCTGCAGAACTGAAGACGAGCGACAAACCGGTGAAACTCTTCATCGTGGACTCCCTGACCGCCCACTTCCGTGCCGAGTACTCGGGCCGGGGCACCCTCGCCGCCCGCCAGCAGAAGCTGAACCGGCACATGCACGATCTCTTCAAGATGGTTGACGAGCACAATGCAGTAGCGCTCGTAACCAACCAGGTCATGTCCAACCCGGCCGTATTCTTCGGCGACCCGACAAAACCCATCGGGGGCAACATCGTCGGCCATTCCGCGACATTCCGTTTGTACCTCCGGAAAAGCAAAGGAGGAAAGAGGATTGCACGCCTGGTCGACAGCCCGAACCTTCCGGAAGGCGAAGCTCCGTTCATGGTGGAGGAGGCAGGACTCAAGCCGTGCTGAGAGCAGTCCTTACCGATATCGACGGCACCCTGACGGATTCAACCCGGCGCATCGGCACCGGGGCCATCGAAACTATCCGTACGCTTACGGAACGCGGGGTCAGGGTTATCCTTGCAAGCGGGAACACCTCCTGCTTCATGGATGCCCTCTGCCGTATGATAGGAACGGACGGCACCTTCATTGCAGAGAACGGCGGGGTCTACCGGATCGGGCGCACAGGACCACTCCGCATCCGGGGGAACCAGGAGGAATGCTGGGAAGCCTTCGCCCGCATCAACTCCCATTTTTCAGAGAAAGGTCTTGCACCTGAATTATACAGCCCCACGTACCGGTATGCCGATGTGGCATTCGGAAAGACCGTCCCTTCAGAGGAAGTCCGGGAAGTCCTCGCAGGAAGCAGGGTCCAGGTCATCGATACCGGGTACGCAATCCATCTCCAGTCCCCGGGCATCAGCAAAGGTACCGCTTTCGTTGAACTCGCCGGGGAGCTGGGAATCGACAGGTCGGAATTCCTTGCAGTCGGGGACTCGGTCAACGATATTGAGATGTTCCGGCAGGCAGGGTTCAGCGCAGCGGTAGCCAATGCACATCCCGATGCGAAAAAACAGGCAACCTACGTTGCGAAAAAAGAATTTGGACCGGGTTTCGTGGAAGCGATCGAGTATTATTCTTCTTATTTCCGGGACAGGTAACGGTCAACAACAATATAGTCCTTGATATCCTTCACGGACTCGAAGTTGATGTACAGCTTGTCGCCCTCGACACGGTACCCGGATGTGTCAAACGACGGGTCGGCATGGACAATGATATCGTTGATCTGTCCGGTATCGCTGTCAACAATAAGATTCTTGAGCGTCCCGATCAGCTTCCCATCACTGCTCATAATCTTTTTTCGGGAGAGGCTCCGCGAAAACATCTTGGTCATAGCAAGAAATGACGACGTGAAAATATATAAATTGTTCTAAAAGGTCGAATAAAATCGGGGAAAATGCGCTAATTAAAGAGATCTGCGGCCATCCTGACATCGGATTCTTTGACGGTCTTTCTTCCGGCATGGGCGGCATTCTTGCGGGCTTCCTTCGCAATCGTGGCCGCATACTTCTCCATCAGTCCGGAGAGCGCTGCTACCGTTTCCCCGCTCACCCGCTCATTCCCGGCCTGTTTCAGTATCCGCTCAACCGGTGCCCGTGGCAATTCAGACATAGCACTTCAGCACCCCTGCCCGGAATGTTGGTACCCCGCAGGTCAGGCTTATACCTAATGGGAATGCCGGAATAAAAAAAGATATGCCGTTCTTTTTTCTCCCACAGGTATCTTGTGAAGAAGAGAAGGGGAAATCACAACCGCAGCGAAAATCAAAGATACGTCAAGGATATCACAGCGAGGGGAACACCCGCAGGATATCAGACTGGGTGAGAATCCCGACAGGCTTCCCGTTCTCGACCACAATAAGACGCCCGATCTCCCGTTCCTTGAACCGCCGTATGACCTCAAAAAGTTTTGTTGTCGATGGTGCTTCCACGACATCGGTCGTCATGACATCCCTGACCTGGGTCCCGAGCGAGAGATCCCTGTTCAGGGCAATTATGATGTCCCCCATGGTTACAATCCCGAGAAGAAGGCCGTTCTCAACGACCGGCGCCCCATGAATATGATGCTCGGTAAAGAGGCGTATGGCATCCCGGAGCGAGGATTTGGCAGAAAGGGTATACAGAGGGGTACTCATGTAATTGCTGATGGGCTTTTTGGGGAGGGAAAGCATCTCTGACGTGGAAATAAGAAGGGACTGCTCCACTTCGTCCTTCCCGTACACCTCGCCCCGTATGAGAAGTTTATTTACCGGCGTCGGGCCGATAGTTATCTGATCCCCGATCTCAAAGTTCTTGACGCTCCCGATCAGCTTGATAACCGCCTGGCAGATATCCGGGTGACAGAGCGTGGTAAAATCGATTTCCGATACCGTGACCCCTTTCACAAGTTCCCCGTTCCGCTGGATGGGAACGTCGTAATCCCCATCCTGGACGTTAAGGTTCAGTTCCTTGTAGGCACGGGCGGTCGGATGGTATCCCCCCTTCGGACCCGGAGTCCCGTCAACAAGCCCGAGCGCTTTTAACGCCTGCATCTGGTTCCGGACGGTTCCCGGGTTCCGTTTGATCACTTCCGCGATATCCTCGCCTTTTATGGCATTGGACTTCTCGTGGTAGAGCGTGATCAGCGTGATCAGGATATCCTTCTGGATAAGGGATAAATCCATAACGATTTACCATTTCCCTTTCCATACATATATAGGTTGAATATTTTGGAATTCGAGAAACTCCCTACAGTACCCACCGCTGATGAACTTCTTGACCGGAGCCTCCGCCGTGCCGCAAAAAAGATGCGCGAGAAGGAGAATAAGGACCGGGCAAACGAGGAATTCGTACGGGCGGTCGGACAGGCCCTCCACGACAGGCTGGTGGCCATTATCCAGTCGTTTCCCGAATTCGAATCGCTCCCCCCCTTTTACCGTGAAATGACCGAGATCATGTTCGGGATCGAGCGGATGAAAATAGCGTTCGGTGCCCTCGGGTGGGCTGCCAAGCAGAGCAAACTCATATCTGCGAAACTTGCCCGGGAAACCCGGAAAGCCGAAACGAGCTCGGTGATCCGGAAACGGGCGGTCGCACGCCTGGCCTCGGTCCTCCACCAGATCGAAAAAGAACTCCTGTTCCTGAACGTGGTCAGGAACGAGCTCCGGAAACTTCCCCACATGGAGGAGGGCGCGTTCACGATTGTCGTTTCCGGGTACCCGAATGTCGGCAAATCTTCCTTCATCCGGCTCGTCTCCACGGCGGAACCCGAGATCGCCTCATACCCGTTCACGACAAAAGGGATCATCGTGGGACACCGGAGAATCGGCCGGGACAAAATCCTGATCGTCGATACCCCGGGTATCCTGGACCGTCCCGCAGAGGAACGCAACCCCATCGAGCGGCAGGCACTCGCTGCCATCATGAATGTCGCGAACGTTATCCTCTTTATTCTCGATGCCAGCGAACAGTGCGGGTACTCGATAGAGGAGCAGATCCGGCTCCTGCATGAAGTCGAAGGCATGGCCGCAAGTCCCGTAATCACGGTCGTGAACAAATCGGATGTAAAAACCATGGAAGGCTACCCCAACATGTCGACGGGAACAAACGACGGGGTGCCGGAAGTCCTCGAACTCCTGCTCAGCCGAAGACCGGCGCGCCAGAGATCAGGGCTGCGAGAACCGCTCCCAGGACAAAACCCAGAATAGTGCAGCCATTGAGGGGCGGGAGCCCTGCCTGGGCTTTTCCCTTCTGGACATAATGCATAAGAATTGCAAGGCCGACAAGGGATCCCGCAATCGCCCCGAGTGCGGGAAGGTTCAGGAACCCAAAAATCCTGCCCGCGTGCAGAAACGTGTTTGCCGAGACCACGAGGACGGACGGTATGATCATGTCGCCCATCCCGATGATGTAGGCAGCCCGCTCCCCTTCGCCCAGTTTTCCGATCCCGTCCCTCCGGAACGAGTAATCGGCTTTTTTCGGTATCACGAAGAGGATCGGCATCTTGAGATCCATCACGCCTTCAGCGAGGGTAATCATGTGCTTGGTCTTGTATACTGAGATGAAGTCATAGGTTGCGAGGATGACGAGGAGGAGGATTACCGGCAGGACTTCCAGGGAAACCCCGAAGATCGATGCCACCCCCGCACAGATCAGGATCCCAAGGGTGTCTATCACGTACCATTCCGGGTAGAAATAGAGCGCTGCTGTTGCCGCGACCGATGCCGCAAACGCAAGTACGGTAATGATGAGCGCATCTTCCACCGCCAGGGCCGCGAGCGCGGTGAAGATGTACACGAACGTGAAGAAGATAGAGCCGACGATGATGAGCGCAATGATCCTGCGAAAGCCGAACCGTATCAGGATCAGGAGAAAGAGCGTGAAGACGAGAAGAATCCCGACAAAAATCAGGGGATTTTCATAGGAGGCAGGATCCTCAAACGCGGAAATACCTGCGCTCTGCAGGGGAAGGGCAAGAAGAATCGCGCCGATCTCGACCGCTACCAGAAGAAGCGGCATCGAGATGAGGGACAGGTATTTCCGGATCTCCATATACTGACACTACCGTAGGTAGCTTAATTAGTTCTCCTTCATTATCTAAAAGCATGGAGATCCGCGAGATAATCGTCGACATCGTTCTTACCGTCATAATGGTGGTATCCACGCTCGTTCTGGTCCTTCGGCTGAAGCAGGACTGGATATTAGCTGTAGCAGCAATTCTGATGATGCTCTCCCTGGGCGGTCTGTTCCTTCTGCTCAATGCACGGGTCACGAACCTGGAAAATACCGTCCTTGCACGGGAGAGAGCCCTGAAGGGAAACCTCCAGGAGATGTACCACCGAATCTCGGAGAAGAACGACGAAACGGTTGCCCATATGGATGACGTTGTCGAAGCCCTCTCAAAACGGGTTTACCGCTGAATAATCCGAGAGCCCGGTTTTCATGGGAGTCGCACTCAAGGATCTCGTATCGGATTACCGTACCCCGGCCGGGTGGGATTCCCTCGCGGGGGTCGCGGCAATCGATGCGAATAATACACTCTACCAGTTCCTGTCCATCATCCGGCAGCCGGACGGAACGCCCCTCATGGATGAGAAGGGGCGGGTGACGTCGCACCTGTCCGGGATCCTCTTCCGGTCCGTGAACCTGCTCCAGAAGGGTATCCGCCCGGTCTTTATCTTTGACGGAAAACCCCATCCCCTGAAAGGCGGGACGATTGAAGAGCGCCGGGCAGTCCGTCAGGAAGCCGGGGAGAAGTGGCAGGAGGCACTTGAACGCGGGGACCTGGAGGAGGCCTACAAGCAGGCCCGGTCCTCGTCCCGTGTCGATGCACACGTGATCGAGAGCAGCAGGAAACTCCTTGACCTGATGGGAATTCCCTGGATGGAGGCCCCGGGCGAAGGAGAAGCCCAGGCAGCGTTCATGGCGCTTCGCGGAGATGCGGCGTACGCCCTTTCGCAGGATTTCGATACGCTCCTTTTCGGTGCCCCGGTTCTTATCCGGAACGCAGCGATCAGCGGGAAGAGGAAGATCCGGGGCAGGAGCGTTATGATAATGCCGGAACGGATCGTTCTCTCGGAACTTCTCGCGGGGCTTTCGATCACGCGGGAACAGCTGATCGAGATCGGCATCCTGACCGGCACCGATTTCAACGAAGGAGTTCCCGGTATCGGCCCGAAGAAGGGGCTGAAAGTCGTTCTTGCCGGGGAGTTCGATAAGGTTATCACCGAGAAGCAGCCGGAGTTCGATCCGGTTCCCGTGAAAGAGATTTTCCTCCGGCCCGCAGTGACTACCGGATATACCCTCGGATGGGGCCAGCCGGACCGGGAGGGGATCGTTGCGATGCTCTGCGGGGAGTACGACTTCTCGGAAGAGAGGGTGACTACGTCCCTGGACGGGCTGAAGGAGACGTCCGGGCAAAAGACGCTGGATAAGTGGTTCGGGTGAGCGGGGAAGATTCAGGAACCCTCCTGCAGGACGCCGGGATTTCTTCAGGCCGGGAGATTCGCAGGACCTGGGGAATCCGGGTTGCGGGGATAGGATTCCTCATGGTGTTCCTGAGTGGTGGCCTGGCATTCCTCGGATCTGGGGTCTGGGCAGAGATTGTGACCGGAATCGGGTTTATCCTTGTCGCTATAGGGATGCTGATGGTATTCCTGAAGTGAACCGGCCGGGAACAGCACACTGGTTCAGGTCGTTCCTTCCCCAGGCAACAATCGTCCCGTCGCTTTTAACGGCAAGGCTGTGATACCCTCCGGCTGCAATTGAAACAACCCCGGTCAGATTGTCCGGAACATTGCACTGCCCGTATTCATTACGTCCCCACGCGACGACCGTTCCATCATCTTTCAGGGCAAGGCTGAATTCCAGCCCGGCAGCGATTGCAGTGACATGGGTGAGACCGGCCGGAACCGTACTCTGGCCACGGTCATCCGCACCCCAGGCAACCACCGAACCGTCAGATCTCAGTGCAAGACTATGACCGTATCCTGCGGCAATCGCGGTTACGTTCGTGAGGTTTTTCGGAACCCCGCGCTGGCCGGAGATATTGAGGCCGAACGTCTGGATTGTCCCATCATTTTTCAATCCCATGCTGTGAAACCTCCCGCAGGCAATTGAGCTGTAGTTTGTGAGGCGCCGGGGAAAACCTGCCTGTCCTTCCGGGGTATTGCCCCAGCCAACAACTGTTCCGTCATTTTTGAGAGCAAGATTGTAGAATGCTCCCGCACAGACTGCCTTCACATCCGTAAGATCGGAAGGGACGTCGCATGCCCCGCCCAGGGGATTTCCCCATGCGACAACCGTCCCGTCACGCTTCAGGGCAAGGTTATGGTAGAACCCGGCAGAAACTGCTGAAACATTTGAGAGTCTCCGGGGAATTTTATTGATGCCGTCCCATTCGGCACCCCACGCACTGGTATTCCCCTTTGTGGTTACAGCAAGACTCTGGTATTCCCCGGCCGATACCGCGATTATCTTTTCCTGCGGTTCCACCGGGATAACCCCGGGGGGTTGGGGAATCCCATCCGGGGCTGTCGCGTTTACGATGAATGGCGAGGGCGTGGGATCTATCTCCGGGTGGATCGTCCCATAGAATATCCAGACCGGGTACAGGTATTCCTGGTCATGATCCCGGTCTTCCGCGTAATACCCCAGCCGGACCGACGAGACGTTCAGCTGGTCAATGCAACACTGGGGTCTTTCCGCCAGTTCGCCTTTTTTGAGTTTCGCAAACGCTTCTTCTGCGGAAATGATCGGGGTTTCGTGGCTGTATGCAAGGGAACGCCAGACCTTGTCTATCTCAAGGAGTTTCCCGCTTTCACCGAGCCCGACATGGATGCCGGCGCCCGGCCCCACGACCGGGTGTCCCGCAACCTGCTGGCCGTAGACCACTTCAGTATACCGGGGATATTCAGCCTCGATTCTCCCGGTTGCAGTATTGTACTTTTTCAGGGTGATCCGGTCGATTCTCCTAAGAACTGCATCATTGGGCAGACCCCCGTATTGTAGGAGAGCTTGTTTCGCAAGAAGCGGGGCTTCGTCTTCGGATGGGATAGTCCCCTTTACTTCCATGAGCTCCGGCCACCGGATAGAAAATGCAATTTTTTCTGTTACGGCATAAACGGGTGCAGTTACAGGGGAGGGGGGAAACTGCGTTGCGAGTACAGGACCACCTGTCGGAGTACCGGAAACCGTTGCGGGAGTACCGGGGGTTTCAGCACCGGGAGAGGGCTGGGTCATTATGACGCCGACAGTCACGCAGGCGTAGGCAAGAATCACCAGAACAGCAATCCATGTCACGGTTTTCATGGTATACCCGATGCACCGGCCCGAGGGGAAGGGAAATCCAGCTACCTTCGTGAGGTGTGGGTTTTCCACCCTGCGCCGGGAAGTATGTCACGGGAACTATTCATTACGGGATTATATACGAGTTATGGACCAATCGTCTACAGAACACCAGTACAACGGCAAATCGATCTCCCGCATAGGGAAGGGGATACACCTCTTTGGAATCTGGTTGTTCCATATCTCAGGGGATAGTGCAATGGGGGATCCGCCGCCCCTTCCCCCCGATTGCAGGTTTAAATAGCAACCCCGCCAAGGTAGGAAGAGATAGCATGGCTGATACCAGTTCTCCGCAGAAGATGAGCACCAAGGATCTGCTTATTGTTCTCGTGATATCGCTCGGGTCGTTCATGGCCGGCCTTGATGCAACCATCGTCAATATCGCCCTTCCTGCAATCGGGAAGGCATTCGATGTATCCACCGTCACGGTCTCCTGGGTACTGAATGCTTACCTGATTATCCTCGTAAGCCTCCTCCTAGCCGCATCCCGTCTCGGTGACATGCGGGGATACCGGAACATCTTCATCGGCGGGTTTGCCCTTTTTACCTTCGGTTCCGCTCTCTGCGGCCTTGCGCCGTCCATCGATATCCTCATCGGCTCCCGCATGCTCCAGGCAGTCGGGGGAGCCGTAATCGCTGCTCTCGGGTCGGTGATGGTCACATCCTACCTCTCCTCATCCGTGAGAGGGCAGGCACTCGGGATAGTCGCGATGTTCACGATGCTCGGGGCCGCACTCGGCCCTGTGGTCGGAGGATTCCTGACAAGCGCCTTCTCCTGGCAGTACATCTTCTACGTGAACCTCCCGGTGGGAATTGCAGCCATCGTCCTCGGGTGGCAGGTCATCCCGAAACGCGACCCGGTCAGCCCCGGATCGAAACTCGATATCCCGGGGGTACTCCTTGTCTTTGTCGCACTGGGCACCCTGATCTACGGCCTTACCACTCTCGAGGGGCCCGCTCCGGCAGCCGGGGCAGCAGCCCTCATAGTCTCGCTCATCTTCTGGATTCTTTTCTCATTCCGGGAGAAAAAAGCCAAAGAGCCTCTTGTCAACCTCAGGCTTTTTGAGAACCGGAGCTACACCCTCCAGAACATCAACGTGATGCTCATCCAGATGGCAATGGCAGGAGTCATGGTCGTGATGCCCTTCTATCTGGAACTGGTGAAGAAGATTCCCATAGACAATGCCGGAACCATCCTCCTTGCCCTGCCGGTCGGGATGATCCTGACCGCACCTATTGCCGGAAAAATCTCTGACGTGATCGGGACCAAGAAACCGATCCTGCTCGGGTTTGCAATCGCAGCGGTGGCCCTCTTCCTTCTTTCAACCCTCTCTGCCCGTTCAAGCATCGGCCATGTCTGCATCTACCTCTTCCTGCTCGGGGCCGGGACCGGTGTCGCATACTCTCCGCTCAACAGCGCGGTCATGGGGGAGTCCCCGGTGAAAGACCGGGGAGCCAGTTCCGGTCTCATCAAGATGATGACCAACCTTGGATCTTCGCTTGGGGTTGCAGTGACCCTGTTCGTAGCAACAGCGGCGCTCGGACCGAAACTCGCCGAGGTGTCAGCCCATTCAATTGCAGGTTCCGAGCTGGCGCTCGCCTTTGATGCAGCCTTCCTGTTCTGCATGGCGCTCGAAGTTCTCGGGGTTCTCCTGATGCTCGGAGTCCCCGCAAAAGAGTCCGCAGAGAGCGGTGACGGCGAAGTCGTAATAGGGTTCTGATTGAGAACCCGACCGGTCCTTTTTTAGGAAATTCACGGAGATGACAGAGGAAAAATGCGTGGACAATACGAAGGGAGCTGCACGGAAATTGCTTTTTTCGCAGAGGGAACCGGAACCCGGGAACAATATAAAAACAGTCAGCAATCTCAAAAAAAGGGTTAGGCTTTTACAAGGTTGATATTCAGGAGGAACGAGGTCTCGTTGCCGGTCGTTGCCTCCCAACTGCGCTTGTAGATCGCAGTGAAGCTCTGGTTCCCGGCATCATTTCCCTGGAGCACCCAGGTACGTATCCCGCCAGCTCCGGTCATGTTCTCGGTTCCGGGGGTCTGCTGGTAGTTGTCAGAGACCAGGGTAAGGCCCTTCGTTACCGTTGCGTTCCACTCGTAACCAGTGGTCGGGTTCTCGGCAAGGCTGATCGCGAACCGGGTTGATACCGGGACTTCAACGGTCGTGTTAGCATTCTTTTCGGTATAGGTGGTCATGGCAGCAGATGCTGTGGGAACTGCAGTCGCATTGGTCGTTACACCGGTGTTGCATCCCTCACCCTTGTACAGGGCCCATTCCTCGCAGGAAGTCCCGTTCGCGAAAGTGCACATGCCGTACTGGCCGCCGGTTGAATCCGTCTTGATCTCAACAATTCCCCCGGACTGGTTGCAGGCTACCGAAGCCGGGTTGGCCATACCCGCGGAGGTATCCTGCGGGGCGGCTGTCGTGGCCTGCGCTGCTGCTGAAGTTGCCGGTGCTGCCGTCGGGACGGTTGTCGCCGTTGTTGTCTTTGCGGACTGCTGGGTACACCCGGTTGCACAGATCAGGAGCGCAAGTACTGTCATCAGGGTAACAGTAAGAGTAATCTTTCTGAATGATACCTGTGAGCTCATAGAAAAGAGAGTTCCACCCGGTTTTATATAAAGTATCGGGGACAACCAACGCGGGAGATCCCGGGATTAACCGGGATACTTTTGATCCGGCACGGAATGAATCCTCATCCCGGTCTTTCGTTCCGGCAAAATACCGGCGAATTCCCGAATATCAGCGCGCATCTCACCAGCTCTGGTTTCCGGCCCAGTGCAATTTGAATTGATATATTTTTATAGAATTGTCGCATTCTACCCACCGGGGATTTCCCTGCGGGACCCGGGGGGCTGAGGCGGGGTATGCACACGGTAAACGCCGAGGGTATGCTTCGCGGGTTTTGGGGGAAATCTCCGGTAGACAGGTGTTTTAATTACCCGTTCCTTCCTCAAAGTAATCTTCCTCCCTTCGGTTCACTGCATCTCACATCAACCGGCGCCGCTATCTTTGCCCGATATCCGGGATATACGCAAAATCACTACAGTATACGGGACGTGAGCCGGAACGTTCTCCCGGACAACCCAGAACTGAGCAGGCCACGGAACAGGATCGCAAAAACTGCGGGGCCAAAAAAGATCAGACCGGGAATATCTTCCGGTCATGAACTTCGTTGATAACCTGGCCTATGCCGATATAGAGGGCAAGACCCCCGGCAATGATTCCCATTATTCCTCCCGCCAGTTGGATGAGCCCGCTTCCGGTCAGCTCAGCGGCAACAAGCAGGACTACCAGGAGGACGACCGCAAGGAGAGTCACCTGGAGAACCCGGTGCATCTTCAGGGTGCAGATAAAGAGACCAAGCGCAAAGATTCCCCAGACTGCAAGGAACGCAGCAAGATCAACCGGCTGAGGCGCTTTTGCAAGACCGAGGACCGGAAGCATCAGGATTCCCGCAAACGAGATCCAGAAAAACCCGAAGCTTGCGAATGTGACAAGCCCGAAATCGTTGTTCTTCTTCCATTCCATCAGGCCCGCAATGACCTGCGCAATCCCGCCATAAAATATTGCCATTGCAAGGGTCGGGCTGCCAAGCCCGATCATCCCGGCATTATGGAGGCTCAGGAGAATGGTAGTCATCCCGAATGCGCAGAGCCCGAGCGGTGCCGGGTTTGCGGTGTCATCTGCGAGGAAAATATTGTTCCTGCTTTTGTCTTCGTTGTTCAACATGATATCTACTCAAACTCAAGGATCTGGTGCATGATCTGACCACTAAATCAGGAGAGAGATCTTTTTTCCGGATCATGCCACAGGAAACAGATAGGTCACCCTGCTTGCAGAGGACTTGACGAACCACAACGACATTTCCGGGAATTTATCCGCACCAGAAGGATAGTTTGGTGGTGCACATTTTTATTAATTTTCGTTTGTATTTGCACAAACAGCGACTGGTGTGCACCGGATTTCTTGCATGACACGGCTTTATTGCACCACAGCGAGCCGGATCCGGGCAGTGCTTTCCTGTCACTGCACCTGGTGCAGGGAGTTCGACTAAAGCGATCTCCAGGAACTGCCGTAAGGGAGGGAGCTGGTGCACCATCCAGGAGGATAGAACGATATCTGCGTTGGGAAAAGAATCACCCGGGGAGTTCTTGCAGGAGAGAAGATCAATAAAAAATATTATTGGTTGATATGCACGACCTTCGCGGGCGGGAACCCGTTGAAGTACGTTGATGAGGCATGGGAGTAAGCCCCGATATTTTCCGAATAGACCAGATCGCCGATCTCAAGCTCCGGGAGCTCCGCTGACAGGGTAATTGTGTCAAACGCATCGCAGGTCGGCCCGAAAACGGCAGATATCTGCTTCTCCCCCTCCTTGAACGATAGGACCGGGTAATTCACATGATCGAATACCTGGCCGGAATACGTGTGGTAGACCCCGTCATTGATGTAATAGCAGGGTTTTCCGTCGCGGAACGCTTTTCCCACGACTTTCGCGACCAGGGTGCAGGCATTCGCGACCAGGAACCGGCCTGGTTCAGCAAGGATCTGCATATCGGCGGGAAACAGGCGTTTGATCTCGATCTCCAGCTTTTTCGCGAGCGTTTCGAACGATTTCACTTCGGGATGATATTTTACGGGGAATCCTCCGCCGATATCAAGGATCCGGATCTTCCGGCCGGTCCGGGTTTCGGTCTCAGTTATTATGGTTTCGGAAATCGCGAGAGCCTGGACATAATTCTCAAAGTTGGTGCACTGGCTGCCGACATGGAAACTCAGGCCTTCGACAACGAGGCCCATCTTAAATGCATTTTCAATCAGGTCGACGGCTTCCCCGGGATCGGCCCCGAACTTCGAGGAGAGTTCGACCATGGAACCCGTGTTCGGCACCCGGATACGGAGGACGAGCCCTGCATGGGGCGCGTGTTTCTGGATCTTTTTCAGTTCCTCAAGGTTATCGAAAGTGACCAGGGGTTTATAGTGGTCAAGCGCTTCCAGGGTCTCGATAGGCTTGATGGTATTTGCATAGATCACCTTGTCCCAGATCCAGTCCTGCCTTTTTTTGTCGGGCATGCCCTTGATATTTTCATAGACAATCATGAACTCGGGCATGGATGCGACATCGAAACTCGAACCCATCTTGTACAGGGTCTTTACGATCTCGGGGTTTGAATTTGCCTTGACTGCGAAATACACCTGGACCTGGGGGAGGTTCTCCTTAAACTCCCGGTAATTCCCGCGAATCTGCTCATGATCGATAACAAAGATAGGTGTCCCCTGCTCCCGGGCCAGCTTCTGCAGGAGCTCCTTTCGTTCCTCATCGATGTGGAGGACCATATCGTCGCACTCTTCCGTATGACTCTTCTTTTTCACAGTCTCGCCCCTTTTTGTACATGTGTGGTCTTTTCCACAAATAAGAAGTTTTTCCGGGCAACCCTTCCGTGTTCCCATTATCGCGCTCCGTACCCCTTTCATTTTGAGCTGGCGCATCCCATTCCTGATGCGATGACCCTATACGAAAATGCAGGTCCTGACATCCTGGAGATCTACACGGATGGAGCGTCCCGCAGAAATCCCGGCCCTGCCGCATTCGCATTCCTGTTTGTCAAAAATGGCGAGATAACGTTCGAGGCATCAGAATACCTGGGGGAGGCAACCAATAACACCGCAGAATACCGGGCAATAATCGCGGCACTCCAAAAAGCCGGGGACATAACGCAGGGGCCGGTACGGATCTGTTCTGATAGTGAACTGGTCGTCCGCCAGATTCGGGGAGCCTACCGGATAAACCAGCCGCATTTACAGGAACTTCGTTCGGAGGTTGCAACCCTCGAAAAGCAGTTTTCCCGGATAGAATTCCGGAACGTTCCCCGGGAAAACAGGTTCATCCAGCGCTGCGACGCTCTCTGCAATGAAACGCTGGACAGACACCGGTGATCCCCCGGCTGATACAAAAATGCCGGGACCTCCTGCTATTTTTCCGGATCGTCCGGGTCGGTACAAAAATCTCCCGTTTTGCACAATGTGCCTGAGCCGGATCCTGAATACGGGCAGACAATTTTCAGAAGAAACTGACAAATAGCGGGGACGCAAGACCGGTTACCGATACCTATCGATCTGACTGTCGTTGCTCTGGCCCTTGCGTTCCTGATAAATCTCGCAGTCTTCGTTCTCTACGGGTTCGACAAGCGGGAAGCCCGCAGGGCAGGCCCCCGGATACCGGAGACGTCACTTCTTCTTGCAGCTCTTTGCGGTCCGTTCGGTGCTGCCTGCGGCATGAAGTTCTTCCATCACAAAACCCGGAAACTGAAGTTTCTCATTGCAATACCGGCATTTGTTGGACTCCAGGCAGCAGTGCCGCTTCTCATCCTGGGAAAAATTATCTGAATTATGTGAAGGGGTTCGGGAAAACCCCAACCCCAACACCGGGATAACAACAAGAGCCATTACCTGGCTGCATAATTCCGGTAATCCATCTGTTTCTGGACCTGTTCCCGTACCTGGAGGCCGCCAATTTTTTCACAAAGGTAAAGGCCGAGATCGATTGCTGCCGTGACGCCCCCGGCAGTAATAATTCGCCCATCCTCAACGATACGATCTGAAGAGACTTCCCTGGCAAAATGCCCCAGGACACCCCGTAATTCCGGATGGGTCGTCGCCCTCCGGTCCCGCAGGAGACCTGCCGCGCCGAGAAGAAGGGACCCCCCGCAGACTGCCGCCGTTACCGTTTTTTCAGATCTCCGGGTAATCCAGGTGAGGAACTCCCGGTCCCCCAGTAAATCACGGATCCCGTCTCCACCCGGGATAAGAACATAATCGAATTCCGCAAGATCGCATCCCGCCAGGTCAGCCCGGATCAGGAGTCCTTCAGAAGTACGGACCGTTTCCTTCGTTGAGCACACCGTATAGGTAAGGTCGGGCAGAAATCCCATGGTTTTAAGGCGTGTCAACGGGTCATAGACTCCGGCAAAATCAAGAAGCGTAAGACCATCGTACATGACAAAGGCAATTTTCACAAACCCACTCCCTTCATGGGGTTACCCCTGACAGATTCTGTACGGTATTTGTTTCCATCCATATAGGTACATCCTATCCGGGAGTCCTCCGGTCACAGGGATCAATATATCGGATCCCATGTGCCTCATGAAAGTTCCATCCTCCGGGGGTTACCAGGAGATCCCTCCAGGGACCGGGGTACCTTGCCCAAAAGGCAATATATATTGATACATAAGAGGATGATTACGAGAGGAATACTATGATCCCGAGGAGAAAAGGAACAATTGTCATTTCAGTCGTCCTGGCTGTACTGGTTTTTATGGTAACCGGGGTGATCCCGGTATCAGGAATCACGCTGACTCCCGGTGCATCGTCCGGCTCGACACCCGTCATATCGCAGGGAGATCCTGTCTACATAAACGGGATTGCGACCGGCCAACCATCGGCAGGTCTCCAGGTCTGGCTGATTGGTCCGAATTATGTGAAAATCTCGACGGTTACCGTGAACAATGACAACACCTACTCCTACGAACTCAAAAAAGCAGATACCAGCCAGCTCGCTTCCGGGCAGTACGTGGTACTTGTCCAGCATCCTATGATGAACGGGAGGTTCGATGTCACGTACGACTCGTCGACCGGGGCCGTGATGAACCAGATATCCGGAAAAAAGATCTTCCAGCTCACGGGATCAAACAGTCTCCAGTCCCCGCAATCGGCGTACGCACTCATGAACGCCATTGCAAGCGAAAATATCGATGACACCTTTGCAAGCACGACATTTCTCGTGAGTAATCCCTCGGTATCCATTCACGACATCGGGGATCGCGCTGTCGGTGACAAGTTCACCCTCACCGGAACCACCAATCTTGCCGTCGGGGACGACCTGATGGTCGATATCCGTTCCACATCCTTCTCTCCGACAACAAAAACCCAATCCGGGGAATATTACGGTTCTTCGGGACAGGTGAAGGTTGTCGGAGGATCCGGTAGTTCCAACAGCTGGTCGTATGATGTAGATACTTCCGGTTGGAAACCGGACAGTTATTTCGTTACGGTGACGGGAATTACCGTGGATACCACAGATACCGGAACATTCAATCTTCTGGCTGCAGTCCAGACAACAACACTAGCAACATCCGTCCCGATCACGGATATTCCGACAACGAGTCCCCTGGAGACAACCCTGCCTGCCACTTCTGAAACCACCGCTCCCACGCCATCCGCGACCAGCACCAAGGCCCCGCTCTCCACGGCTGTAATCATTGGCGCCCTGGGGATTCTCGCGATAGTTCAGGGCATCCGGAAAAACAAGTAATTTTTTTGGAAACTGCGTACTTATTTCCGGTCCTTCAGGGACGAAAGATCGGGTTTCCTGCCGTGCTGCTCCAGCATGTCACGGACTGCAACATCCGGGTGATGATACCGTCCATGCCGCCCGGTTTTTTCTCCCACCTGGATGCATTTTTTCGGGCAGAAGTTGACGCAGGCAAAACACATCTCGCAGGCATGGTGCCAGACAGGCCGCTTGTTCTCTATCGTGATGTTCCCGACCGGGCATACTTTTTCGCACGTTGTGCAGCCGGAACAGATCTCCTGCGCAAAGAATTTCCGGTCTCCCCCGGAGAGAGATCTGATGAAGAAGGGGTGGGCAAACCGGAGAAACCGGACTTTCCAGCCGGTCTCTGTCTCCACTCCCTTTCTCATCTCCCGTATCGCTGCTGCAATCTCCGTTACTTTACGGGACGCTGACCGGAAATAGTTCTGCTGGGTCGCTGCGTCCGGGACATCGTACCCTGCCACGTAATTTGAGGGCATGAGTACCCCGAACCCGGCATCCAGCGCTTTTCGTTTCCTGCCAAGGATTTTTCCCAGTTCTGAGAACGCACCGGAAATCCCGCTCTCGGCCAGAGTACAGACACAGAAGAGGTACTCCGCATCAGAAAGATCTGCCTGTTCCACAAACCGGGCCACAATCCGGGGAAGTCCGGCACAGTAGACAGGAAAGACGAACCCAACCGGTCCACGGGGGGCCCGGACCGGCTCGGGGAAGTTCATTGCTCTCGGGATCGGGACGAGATCCGTTTCCCCGAGTTCGCCGGCAAGCTGCCTCGCAACGACAAGCGAATTTCCGGTTCCGGTAAAATAATAGAGTGTGGTCGGCATGGAAAACCAGGATCCTGTCAGAAAAATAGGGCGGGGTGGGTTATGAAGGAACCGGTAAACCTCCCCTGCTTCAGGCATCCTGCCGGTCAGAGCGAGGAATAAAGTACCCTCTCCGGAACGCAGGAGATGACAGGAGGTCACGATTCCTTTTTCAGAAGATGAACTGGTACCCGTACTCCAAACCATGTCTGCGATGAACTTCGATCTCTTTTTGGGTCATCGCAGGGATCGGTCCGGCAGCGGGATCATCGTGGTAGCCCTGCCCTGGCGAATGGATACGGGAGAGAAGGGCAGGGTCGTGGTGTTGAACGGAAAACCGGTTTCTCCGGCCTGCTGAAAAAAGGGATTATGAGTTTGTTGGAAGGTATTTATTGAACCAGGCAATTTCCCGTTCCCAGATATCGCGGATCTGCTTGGGTTCTGTGGGGAAGTGCCCTGCACGCGGGTAGATCACGAACTCGGTGGAGACACCTCTCTTTTCAAGGGCGCTGAAGAGCTCTTGGGCCTGGGAGATGGGTACACGCTCATCATCCTTGCCGCTGGTGATCATGGTGGGGGTATTTACATTCTTCACATGGTAGATAGGGGACTGGTTGGTATAGAGATCATAGGAATCCCAGTACTCTGCACCGAAGTAGTCAGACTCCATGTAGGTAACATCGGTGGTACCATCGTTGCTGATAAGGTTCGAGATACCATCGACCATGACCGCTGCCTTGAACCGGTCGGTCTGGGTGACAGTCCAGGCAGTCATATACCCGCCATAGCTCTGGCCGATAATTCCCAGCCGGTCCGGATCTGCAATTCCCTTTGCGACAAGTGAATCAACGCCCGCGATCATATCGCGATAGTCGCCGCCGCCCCAGTCTTTGTAGTTGGCAGTCGTGAAAGCGACACCGTAACCGGTTGAACCCCGGATGTTGGGACGCAGGATTGCATAGCCTTCAGAGGAGAGCGTTCCTGCCGGGATGATCGGCTCGCTCATTCCACCCGTGAAATACTGGACATAGTTCGTCGACGGCCCGCCATGCACTTCCACAATCAGGGGATACTTGGTTCCCGGGGTGTAGTTTGCCGGGTAGGTGAGGAGCCCCTCAACAACAGTCCCGTCAGAAGAGGTCCAGTTGATGACCTCAGTCTTTCCGATCTTCCCGACCGGGAGATACGTGTTGTAACGGGTCAGCTGGACCGGGAGGTACTTGGTTGACGGAGTTGCATAGAGTTCCGGCGGGGTCTGGGAGTCTTCCACCGTGTATGCCAGCAGGGTCCTCCAGTTGTTCTCCTTGATCGTGCCGATGTTTCCGACACGGAAGAGCTCGGTCTGGGCCGAACCATCCACCGGTACGACATTAACGGATATCATCGTACCTTTCGGCTCCGGGACAATCAGGCCCTTCGTGTCATAAGTCCATCCAACGATCCCCAGCTCAAGGGTCTGTCCCTGGTCAAGGTTGGTTGCGATCTTCCGGGTGTTGTTCCCGTTCGGGGATACCAGCGAGATATCCATCAGGTTGAACGGATGGAGGGTGCTGTAGGCAAGAGTCTGCCCGTCCGGGGAGTAAAGCACCTGGCCGTACGACACATGGTTCCCGATCGGAACAAGAGTCCGGGACGAACCCGATGCCAGATCGAAAATCGAGATCGTGGTATTGAAGGAGTCCTTTGCCTCAGCAGAGGGTGCCTGGATAAAAGCAAGGGAACTGCCATCGGGTGACCAGTCCCAGCTTCCTGCACTTGCAGCTGCAGGGGAGATCAACTGGACGCTCGCCCGGTTCTGCTCGACCGGGGAAAGACGGGAGACCACATACAGTCCCATTCTCGTGGGGTTTTTGCCGGAAACAATGGCATCCTCTTTTGTCGCAATGGCAAGCTTTTGCGCAGCGGTGAGCGGGAACTCGGAAAGGAAGCTGATCTGGGACCCATCCGGAGACCACTTGAATGATGTTACACCGGTTTCCTGGTTCGTGAGCTGGAAGAGATCCGTGCCGTCAGAGTTCATCACCCAGATCTGCCGGGTTCCGCTCTGGGTCGAGATGTATGCAATCCGGGAACCGTCAAGGGACCAGGCCGGGTCAGAACAGGTGCTGCCAACGGGCGTTATGCTCCGGGAGAGAGTTCCATCGGAGTTCACCAGGTAGATCGTGGACCGGAAGATGCTCTCATTTCCCTGCATCACAGGGTAGGACACCGTGTAAAGGACCTGCTTTCCGGTTGGGGAGGGGGCAACGTCCTTTATCGTGGAAACACCGAAGGTGTTCGTGATTGTCCAGAGCGACGCATCGTTTACCGGATCACGGGCAGTGGAAACCGCGGTGTCAGCGCTGACAGCCGGGATTCCCACAAGGAGAAGAAGCGCAAACACGGCGAAAAAGACGACCGTGCCGCGGTGGGATAAACGTCGAGAAGTGATCATGGTAGTACTGAATCAGTTGCTTCGGCAGATACAAAAAGGTTTTGAGATGATATCGGGAAAGCCCCCCGATTCGGGTATTTCTCAAAGAGATTGGCGCAAGACTGCGTCAGAGCTGCAGCCGCAGAAACAATTCCCGGTTTCCCGCGAGGGTTAGTTTTCCTCGGGGTTTAAAGAATGCCCTGCATCATTTTTTCTGGGAGCATCCCCTATCAGCTCCGGTAGTTCGTTCCGGGAAGTCAGCATCCCGGGCGTGATATACCATGACCACCATCCTGTATTATTTCTCTGGTACCGGGAACTCTCTCGCCACGGCCCGCAACCTCGCCGCATTCCTGGGGGAGACAGAGCTTATCCCGATGGCGGCATCCGCACTGAAAGCCGGTGAGGTTGCGCCTTCGGAAGGGGCCCGGATCGGGTTCGTCTTTCCGGTGTATTACGGGGGGATTCCCCGGCTCGCCGCGTTCTTCATTGACCGGGTCAATGTGTCCCGGGCACCGTACGTGTTCGGGGTAGTAACCGCGGGTTCCCATGGGGGAACCGCCCTTATCCAGCTTGATAACATCATGCAGGAAAAAGGTCGAACCCTGGATGCGGGATTCTCGCTGAAAATGCCGGACGGCTATGTTCCGCAGGTAAAACCACCGACAGATGCAGAGCGGGATCGTATTCTCGCCGCATCCCGGGAAAAACTCGGGCGGATTGCCGATGCGATCAAAAACAGCGAGCGTCGGATAGAATCAACGGGTGCCCTGCGAAAATTCTTTGAGCAGAAGATGTACCGGAAATTTTTCCCCAGACTTCCCGTGCTGGACAAGAATTTCTCTGCAGATGATACATGCATTTCATGCAGGACCTGCGAGCGGGTCTGTCCTGCCGGAAATATATCGATCCCGGAAAACGGAAAACCGGTCTGGCACAATCTCTGCGAGATGTGCTGCGCCTGCATCAACTTCTGTCCTTCCCGGGCAATCCAGTACGGGGAAAAAACCCGGGAACGCGGGCGCTACCACCACCCGCAGGTAACCGCCCGGGATATGGAAGAGCAGCACCGGTAATCTTTTCTTTTTCAGGATGAGGGATCCGAGTATCCCCGATTTTTCAGGAACCGGATACAGCCTCTCTGAGGAGAACAGGCCGGACAGGGAGCTTCGGTATGTCCTGAAACTAAAAAAAATTCAGAAGGATGAACTTCTCTCGAAAATCAAAAAAAAAAAGATGTTTGCCGGATTATGCCGAGCCGGCAGTATCATACAGGAGACTGAGGTACCGGGCTTCCAGGATCAGAAGGAACGGCAGGGCAATGAAATAGAGAACCCATCCGACCACCGGTATTGCCATGAGGATACCCCCGATAATACCGATGATGAGGTAGATAACTATCAGGGCCAGAATGTAGCCCCCCCAGCCAATTTTCCCGATGTGCACAGAAATGGCTCCGAAGTTGAACGCTTCTCCGATACTTCCTGTCCGGGCAAATCTCGGGTAGGCAGTTGAAACGATCAGGGCAATGATGATCCCGACAATAACCAGGAGCACGAGATACAGGATCATACCCATAAAGAATGCTACCATATACTTCGGATCGGCAACCGATGTTGCGGCAGCAGTCAGGATGGCACTCCCAAAGAAGAAGAACAGGAGAATGAGAATCGGTATTGCATAGATCAGGCCTATCACAAAGAGCTTGAGCCCGTCGACAAACATCGGCCACCAGTCCTTCAGTTCCGGAGCAGGGGTAACCCCCTTCATAATCCTGACGGTATATCCCATGGCCAGCGGGAATATGATGCAGCTGATAATCAAGAGGAGCCAGTTAACCCATTTACCTACGAGCGCTTCCTTCGCATACCCAAAGGAGTCTCCAACCATTTTACCTATGTCTACCATATCAAACACCTGTTGCCCCGGACCTGAACGGACCCTTCCGTTTGACCGTCGGGACTTAGTGAAATAAAGACATCTGGAAGATATTAAAGTATCGTCGAAATTACGGCGTTCCGGATTTGCCTGTTCCGTTTCCCGGGATCCGGGATAGTACAAAAACAGGGCAATCCGAAAAAGGGACGCGGTTTTCCGGGTGCCGGAGAAAAAGGAATTATCCCGGCCGGTTTGAAGAGGGGGGATTTCCCCGTTTTCCCCAGGGGCAGGAGAAGAGGCACATCCCGCACACGGCTGTTTTTCCGGATTGCTCCATCTCCCGGAAGAACCGGTCGCAGGCCCGTGCGTCCAGCCGCATCTCCCGTGGTTCGTCAGGATCAAACGGGCGTCCGGTGATCGCATGGATCGGGCATGCATCCCGGCAGACTGTACATTCCCCGCAACGGTTTTTCATTGGCGCCCCGGTCGGTTCCAGGGGTGCGTTCGTCAGGACCGTGCACCACCGCACCCGGGGCCCGTGATCCGGAGTAACAAGAAGGCAGCTCTTCCCTATCCAGCCCAGCCCTGCAAGATTCGCTGCAAGCTTGTGGGAAACAAGGCCTGCAACCTTCGCATCGTCGGCCCGCTTCGATGCGGGAATCGGGAATGCCGCATATCCTGCCTTCTGGATCACGGATGCGATATCGAGCGAGATCTGGTCGAGCCGTGCGTTCACCACATCGTACGCATGGTGCCGGTAGAGTGCACCGTACACGGGATGTTCTGTCCTTTCCGGTAGCAGATTTACCAGGCTATCCGGAAGACCGAGCCCGCAGGAAACAGCCCGGGGATATCCTGCGACCAGGTCACCGCCCATATCACGTATATATGACTCTGCTGAAGTGAGATCGGCAATCCCATAATAATCGGCATGGTTCTCCCGTGCAATGACTCGCAGCTGGTCTGCCAGATCCATAAGTACCCCGTGACGGATGGCATTTCCTGCACCATTATCATGCCGATCCCGGATTCCAGCTCAGGAATTTCCAGTACACATCGTGTGGGGGGGGTCGGATGAGATGTTAGGATTACAAAAAATCCTTGTCAGAAACCTCGAATTCTCAGGATTCTCGCGGGGTTCAGTGTCGTGAAACAGAACTCAGGTGCAATCAGGGAGTACGAAAAAGGAGAGAATCTATTGGCTGGATCCGGCACTAAAATATCATCCGACCCCCTGCATGATTTTTCAGTATCCGAAGTAAAATCCTGATTTTTATGGAGGGGGTCGGATAGTAAATTAGCGCGCCTGCGACGGCCTGGCAAGGCTGAAGGTTCCCGGACCGTACCTGCCGGTATCCGCCGCATCCCGTTTTACGCTCCTGCAATCGCGGAAAAGACCGGGACTGCCGGCAGGAATACCGGGGATGGTGCGACAGCAGGGGCTGTCCTCGTCGGGACTGATATCGGAACGGTGATCAGGACGGAATTTCCGGTCCCGCAGAAGAAAAAGGAAGATTATTCAATCTTGCGCCACACGTACGCAAACCGCTGGAGTGCGGTGAAGTGGCCGAGAATCCCAAAGAGCACCAGCAGCCAGCCAAGGTAGCGGATGCCGAAAAGCCCGGACGGAAGGATAACATCGACGATCCCAATCAGCATGATCAGGACGAGCCGGTCCGCTCTCCCGAGAATCCCGCCATAGTACCTCCCGACACCGACCGCCTGGGCCTGGGTTCCGAGATAGGATGCCATCAGAACCCCGGTCAGGGCAAAAACACCTACCTGCCAGCTGGTGATTCCGCCCGCAAAAAGACCCGTGATGATGAAGATATCCGCGTACCGGTCAACCGCATGATCCAGGAAATCGCCCCGGGGACTCTCGATCTTCATCTCCCGGGCTATTGCACCGTCGAGGGCATCGCAGAATGCATTGGCAGCGACCAGTAGGATACCCAGAATTTCCTCCCCGAAATAGAAGGCGAGGCCGGCAGCACCTGCGGCAAGGAATGCCGCTAGGGTATAGAAGTTCGGGGTAAGACCCAGCCGTATCGAGACCGAGACCAGCGGATCGAAATACCGTTTCACATGGGGCCGGTACTGGTCGAGAGTCATCCGGCTGCCTCCAGGTACGAGGACCAGTCGATATCCCCGTATGCAGAGGGAATTTTGCCCAGGTAAAATCCCTCTATCCGGTCCGCGACTTCCCGGGAAGTCAGACTTGTTGTGTCGATCTCAAGAACCGATGCCGGGTCCTGCTCTTCCAGGGTCTCTACCAGGATCACGTCCAGTGCCTCGGCCTCGCAATTTTCATCGATCTTTTCGCGGGAGTAGTCTCTCCGGGAGAGCCGCTCCCGGAGTATATCGGGCCTGCACCGCAGGATAACCGTTTTTGTACACGGGATGAGATGGGCGATATGCCCTTCAAGGAACCCTTCCACCGGCTGGAATTCGTCAGCCCACCGGTCGACATCGATTACCAGGGTGTCACGACCCGGATCTTTTTCCAGGATATAGCCATCCACGGTATCGTTCACCCGGATTACCGGGTATCCCCGCCGCACCAGCTCCTCCGCTACCGCAGTTTTTCCCGTACCGGGCGTACCCGTGATACCGCACATCATAGCTGGTTGATCGCTGTAATAAACATCTCGTTCTCCCAATCCTCACCGATACTGACGCGGATATACCGGGGCGCAAGGCCCGTGAAACTGTCGCAGGACCGTACGATGACGCCTTTCGCTGCAAGCAGATCCGCCATCTCGTCCCCGGTCCGGGTCGCAACATCCACCATCACAAAGTTGGCATCGGAAGGATACACCGGGTACTTCACATCCCGGCAAAACCTTCCCCGCCAGGCCCGGACCCGTGCAACAATCCTTTCCACATGATCCTGATCCCGGAGGGCCGCCGCTGCTGCCATCATCGAGACCATATTCAGGGTGAATGGTGTCGACGCCCGGAGATAACAGGGTTTGAGCCAGGCAGGAACAAATGCGTACCCTACCCGGAGCCCTGCAAGGGAATATGCCTTGGACATGGTCCGCCCTATGACCAGATTATCGTACTTGTCGAGCAGCGGAAGATAATCGATTCCCGAAAACTCGACATAGGCATTGTCAAGGAAAAGGACCCCGTCTATCCGCTCCAGGATATCCTTTACGACCTCAACTGCGCTCGCGTTCCCGGTGGGGTTATTGGGAGAACAGAGAAAGGTCAGCTTTGCTCCCTTTGACGCTGAGAGAAGTGCCTCCGGGTCAAGGGTGAAATCCCCGTCCCGCAGAACGGAATCAACCCGTGCACCCTGCGCTTCAGCCGCAAGCCGGTAGAAAGAGAACGTGGGAGTCGAGATCACAACCCGGTCGCCGGGGTCGACCAGCACCCGTATAAGGGTCTCAATTACCCCGTCCATGCCGACGCCGGTCACGAAACAGTGGTTTTTCCCGTACAGGTTTCCGAGAGCCGTAACGAGGGCGCCGGTCTTTTCGTCGGGATACCGGTTTCCTTCCCGGAGCGCGGTTTCCCCCGCGGTTATTGCGAGAGGAGACGGAAGTTCCGGGTTTTCGTTGCTCGCAAGCCGTGCAATTTTTGCAAGCCCGCGTTCCCGTGCAATATCCCCGGCCTTTTTTGCAAACCGGTATCCTCCGGCCTTATAGCAGCGCCGAACCAAGTGCTCCATTCAGTACTCCAATTGCCTGGTCGATCTCCGCATTTGTTATGGTGAGAGGCGGAACAAGGCGGAGGTTCCCGTCTGCGGCGCAGTTCACAATTACCCCCTTGTCGAGACACTGTTTCTGGACATCAGGACATTTCCCGCCAACGCTGATCCCGACCATGAGTCCCCGTACCCGGGGATTGCGGTGTGCAAGTGCAGCGCGGAACCGCTCTCCCTTCTTCGGGACATCGGGAAGGACCTGTTCGATGACGCGGAGCGTTGCAAGAGCTGCCGCACACGCAACCGGACCCCCGGCAAACGTGCTCCCGTGCTCGGACTTCTTGAACTCAAGCCCATCGCGGGCAATAATCCCGCCCATAGGGAACCCGCTTGCTACACCCTTCGCAAACGTCACAATGTCAGGGACTGCTTTCGTGTGCTGGTACGCAAACCACTTCCCGGTCCTGCCCATGCCGGTCTGGACTTCGTCAACGATCATGAATGCCCCGGCAGCATCGCAGATCTCCCGGATCCCTTCCAGGAATGAATTCGGCGGGATGAGAACACCGGCTTCCCCCTGGATAGGTTCCACTATGACACCCGCAGTGTCCTGATCGACCGCCTTTTTCAGCCCATCGAGATCCCCGTACTCGACAAAGGCACAGGGGATACCGAGCGGTTCGAAGGGTTCGCGGATCGCCGGCTTGTGGGTGACTGCGAGGGACCCGACCGTCCTCCCGTGGAACCCATGGACGAATGCAACAAACTTCTTCCTTCCGCTCCGGACCCGGGCCAGCTTGAGTGCAGCATCGGTCGCTTCTGCCCCGGAGTTTGAGAGAAACGCCTTTTTGAGCCCTGATATCGCAACGAGTTTCTCTGCCAGCTCTCCCTGGTGGGGAACATAGAAGAGGTTCGAGCAGTGGAGAAGTTCATGCGCCTGGTCGCAGATTGCCTTCACTACTTCCGGGTGACAGTGCCCGGTACTGCAGACCGCGATCCCTGCAAGGAGATCGAGATATTCCTTCCCTTCTGCATCCCAGACCTTTGCACCCTGACCTTTCACAAGGGCAATTTCCCGGGAGAATGCGGGCATATAGTACAATTCATCGAGTTTTTTCATGTTTTCAGTGGTTGATGACGTTGACATGATATCACGTAACTGACCGGTACGGACCGGTCCATTCATTCATATTCGATAGTCGCAGGGGGTTTCGGGGTTATGTCGTACACCACCCGTGCAACACTCGGGATCTCGGCAGCAATCCGGGACCCGATTTTCACGAGTTCCGCAAACGGGATCTCCAGGGGATCGGCGGTCATCCCGTCCCGGGAGTTAACCGCACGGACTGCAACAATCCAGCCGTGGACCCGGTTGTCACCCTTGACCCCGGTCCCGAGACCCACCAGTGCACCGAAACACTGCCAGGGCCGGTATTTCTCCACGATCTCATCCTCAATAATCGCGTTTGCCTCCCGGATGACGGCAACCTTCTCTCTGGTTACATCCCCTACAATCCGGACCGCAAGGCCCGGTCCCGGGAACGGCATCCGGTGCTGGATCTCGGCCGGAAGCCCGAGGGCCCCCGCAACATCGCGCACTTCATCCTTGTACAGGTCCCGGATAGGCTCGATCACCCGGGAGAACTCCATCTGGAGCGGCATCCCGCCGACATTGTGGTGGCTCTTTATCCCGCCTTCGCTCTCAATCCGGTCCGGGTAAATGGTACCCTGGAGAAGGCACTTTGCCCCGACCTTCCGGGCTTCGCGCTCAAATACCCGGATAAAGCGCTCCCCAATCGCTTTGCGTTTTCCTTCCGGGTCCGTTATCCCGGCAAGAGCTGCCAGGAACTCGTCTCCTGCATCGATGACCTGGAGGTTGATTGCGCCGAACAGGTGGCGGATACGCTCGGTCTCCCCTTTGCGCATCAGCCCGGTATCGATATAGATAGGGAAGAGCCGGTCGCCGATTGCCTTTGCCGCAAGCGCCGCACAGACCGAACTGTCAACACCGCCCGATAATGCCATTACCACGCGGTCGTTTCCTGCAAGATCCTGGATCTCGCGGATCGCTCCTCCGATGAATTTCTCCGTGTTAACCATGGTACTTCCTGTTAAATTCCCTCAGGGGTCTCCCGTTTCGTTCTTCAGGCACTCTTCCGGTTGTCGCGGCATGCAGCAACAAACCCGAGGAAAGGCGGTGCCGGACGGATCGGGCGGGACCGGAACTCCGGGTGGAACTGGGTCGCAAAGAAGAACGGGTGGCCCGGGAGTTCCAGGATCTCCATCCGTCTCCCGTTCAGGCCTGAGAAGACGAGGCCGTTCTTTTCGAGATCTGCAATGTAATCCGGATTGACCTCGTACCGGTGCCGGTGGCGTTCTATGATATCGGTGCTGCCATAGAGCTGTTTCGCAAACGTATCCTCCCGGATAGTGACCGGATAATTCCCAAGCCGCATCGTTCCTCCGAGATCGGTCACTGCTTCCTGTTCCGGGAGAAGCGCGATCACATGGGTGCCTTCGTTAAATTCCTGGCTGGTGGCATCCCTGATCCCCAGGACATTCCTGCTGAATTCCACGACCGAGAGCTGGAATCCAAGGCAGAGTCCGAGGAGCGGGATCTTCTGTTCTCTCGCGTACTGGATCGCCCGGATCTTCCCCTCTATCCCGCGCTTCCCGAACCCGCCCGGGATGAGGACGCCGTCATAATCCTTGAGCTGGCACGGTTCGAACCGCTCCGCATCGAGCCATGCTATCTTTACTTCCGTCGAAAGGGAACGGCCTGCATGCTTGAGCGCTTCCTTGATGCTGATATACACGTCTTCAATGCCGTATTTCGTCACGATGGCAACCGTGATCCGGCTGGTGTATTCCTTCGAGACAACGCCATACCAGGAGGTGTCGGCATCCCGTTTTTCCAGTTTCATCAGCTGGGAGAGGGCATCGGGGAGACCCTCTTTTTCTAGCTCCATCGGGACCTGGTAGGTATCAGGAGCGGTCGCGGCACTGATAACCCCCCACTGGGGAAGATCGCAGAACGCCGAGATTTTCCGCTTTGTACCGGGGCCGATGGCACGTTCGCTCCTGCCGACAATGATATCGGCATAGAGTCCCAGTTCGCGCAGGGCTTTTACCGAGTGCTGGGTGGGTTTTGTCTTGAGGTCCCCCATAGCGTCCTCAGGGATAAGCGTCACGTGGATGAGGACCGAATCGCTCTCCGGCATCTCGCCGCGCATCTGCCGGACTGCTTCCAGGAACGGCATGCTCTCAATGTCGCCGACCGTCCCCCCGACTTCTACAAGGCAGATATCCATTTTTCCGCCCCCGTTCATGTCCTCTTCCGCGGCTTTCCGGATGCAGCTCTTGATCTCATCGGTAATGTGGGGGATGATCTGGACGGTTTCGCCCAGGAAATCGCCGCGCCGCTCTTTTTCGATGACGGTCTTGTAGACCTTTCCGGTCGTGATATTATGGGGGGAGGTGAGATCGATATCCAGGAACCGCTCGTAGTTGCCGAGGTCCAGGTCGACTTCACCCCCGTCCTTGAGGACGAAGACTTCCCCGTGCTGGGCAGGGTTCATGGTCCCTGCATCGATATTGAGGTACGGGTCTATCTTGACTGCAGTAACCTTGTATCCCCGGTTTTTCAGGATGCGGCCGACCGATGCGGCAGTGATGCCTTTCCCAAGACCGCTCATCACTCCGCCCGTAATAAAAATATATTTCACGTCTCTCCCCCTGATAGCACACATTTCTCTTTTGCTACCACATATTTGTATTCAGGACAGTCGGAAGATTATCCGGTTATCCTTTCCGGACCACGGCGAAGGATGCAACCGTGCGGGAGAGGATCTGGCCATCCTTTCCTCCTTCGCGCACTTCCCCTTCCACAAATGCGACCCTTCTGCCTTTCCGGATAACGCGCCCTTCGGCATAGAGGAGCGTTCCTGCCTGGGCCCCCTTGAAGAAACTGGTATTTTCCGATATGGTCGCAATTCCTTCCCCATCCTCCAGCTGCTGGTAGAGCGCGAGCGCCATCGCCTCATCCGCCAGTGCAGTAAAAATCCCCCCCTGCATCCAGCCGACTCCATTCTGCATATCGGGCCGGACGGGCATAGTAAGTCCCGCCCCACCGCTACCTGAGTCCACGACGGTAACCCCCATCAGGGTAAAAAACGGGTTGGCCCTCGGATCTCCGCTCCGTATCTTCTCAAGGTATCCCATGAATTCTCCCCGTAACGTTCGGAAGAATCCGCATTAAGGATTGTGAAACAGGGCCGGACAGATAACCGGAGACAACCGGACAGGGCGCCATGCTTAACCACGAACAGGAAAAACAGAATGGTATGACCGATCCTGAAACAAAAGAGATGCTGAAAGACCTGATCTGGCTGAACGCAGTGATTGCAACCGAACTGATCCAGATCACCGAGAATACTTCATCTATCCTGAGGAAATCCCCTCCTCCCGCAAGCTGCCTTGCCGATCACCGCGCTCTCCGCGAGACCGCGCTTGCGATTGCCGAAAAGTACAAACGGGAGACGGCACTCGGTCATCATCTCGGGATGCATCAATAGGGTTATTCATTTTCGCGCCCTTGTAATGAGAAGAAAACGAAAGCCGCTCCGCGTCTGCCTGACAATACGCGCCCGGTTCCCGCTGCACCATGACCCAAGATCAACGACCTGACTGCACGCTCGTGATCCCTGCATATAACGAGGAGTCCAGAATACAGGGCCTCATCAGTTCGCTGGCAGAGTTCCCGGGAGAAATAATTTTTGTCTGCGATGGGACGGACAGCACGGCAGATATCCTGGAGGAGTATTCCCGCGCTCACCCGTACGTGCGGCTCAAATGCCTGCGGTTTGCGAAAAGGCTGGGAAAAGGCGGGGGGATCCGGGAGGGGCTCCTTGCATCGGGATCCGGATATGTCGGGTTCATGGATGCGGACGGTTCCACCCCCCTCTCGGAAATGACGATGCTCTTTGGGAGACTTACCGAAGTCGACTGCGCAATAGGGTCCCGCTGGGTTTCCGGGTCGGAGATCCCAGTCCGGCAGGGGATCCTGAGACGGGTGGAGAGCAGGACCTTCAACCTTCTCATTCGGGTACTTTTCGGCCTCTCCTTTAAAGACACCCAATGCGGGGCAAAAGCCATTCGGAAATCCGCCGTTGATGCAGTCCTCCCGGAGATCCGTTCCCGGGGATTTGAGTTTGACGTGGAGCTGCTCTGGCACCTGAACCGCAAGGGGTATACCATCCGGGAATACCCGATTCGCTGGGAGAACCGGACCGATTCCCGGGTGAAGAGTTCCGATATTCTCAAGATGCTGGCGGGATTATTTACCATCAGGCTGCGGGGATGACAATATGATTCCGGATGCAGGGGACGATAAGAAAAAAGCCTTCACCCTGCATGAACAGGGATGGTACCAGGACTCCTTTGATCTCTGCACCCGCCTCCTTGCCCGGGAAAAAGATCCTTCCCTAGAGGTTCTCGCCGCAACCAATCTCTTCTTCCTGAAAAGGTACGACGATGCAGAGACGTATTTCCGGGATCTCAACCGGAAACTGCCGGACTCTTCCTACGTACACAGCTACCTTGCAAAGGTTCTCGCTGCTAAAGGAGATGACACGGCAAGGGGGGAATTTGCTGCAGCAGTCCGGCTGGACCCCGATAACCTGGATGCGCTCCGCAGTTATGCCGGATACATCCTTGCAACAGGGGATACCCGGGGAGCGACTCCGGTCCTGCGCAGGCTCGATACCCTCTCCAGGAAAAAGGAAGATGCAGAAGCCCTGGTTACGGCCCTCCTGAAAAGCGGGGAGTACGAAGAAGCTGTGCGCATCCACACAACCCGGCTGGGGGCTGATATCATCACGACGGGATACCTTGATGCCCTCCTCGCTCTCGGCCAGGCAGAAAAAGCAGCCGAGGGGGCAGCCCGTATCCTTGCCACGAAGGACGACCAGGAGATTTTGCGCAGGTACCTTCGTGCGACAGCCATCCGGGATCCGGACGCAGCATCCTCAAGGTACGAAAAAGCGATAGAAACCCAGGCTAATCCTGGCATCACGGCAGATTTTGTTACCTATCTGACCGTCGGGGGGAACTTTGCCGGAGCACTCCGGGCCATCAGGAAATTATCTGAAACCACCCCCTCACCGGATAACCTGCTCCTGGAATCAGATATTCTCGAAAAGATGGGGCGGCCGGAAGAGGCTCTCGCAATCTTTGAAAAAATGGTAACGGGAGAGATCGAATCAAAGAGCGATCCCGCATTACCGGGGAACATTATCCGAAGTTATCATTCTTTCCTGAAACGGCAGTACCCGGACCGGATGAAGGAGCTTCTCATAGACAGGATAGAATCCGATGTGGACGAAGTAAGCCTGGTTACCACGGGGCAGTACTTTGAGGAGACAGGAAACCCGGGAGAGGCGCGGGCATATTATTACCGGGCGTTCCGCTCGGACTTCTTTTCCGGGGGCATTTCCTATGTACAGTATCTCCTGCGAATAGGGGACTACCGGGAATGTGAGAAAACACTCCTCTACATTATCTCAAACGTGAGAAGGATAGCAGATCTGGAACGCGTGGCAGGAATCGTTGCCTCGGATACCCGTATTACAACCCACATGAAGCGCCTCGTTCCCGGCCTCCTCCCGACTCTTGAGCGGCGGAGAAGCGCCCTCAGGTACGAGGGCCTCGAGTATCTCGCCGTCCTGTACCATCGCGCCGCAAAGGCAGCACTTGATTCCGGGGATGCCCTGGCCTGCAAGGAGAACTGCCTGCGGGGAATCGATGCAGTTCCGCCCGGCTCCCGGGCGGTCCGTCTGGAGGACTTCACGGTACTTCTCCGGGTGTGCAAAGATCACATCCTTATTGATACACCGGTTCTGCCCTCCGCTGAACGCCCGGCTGTATCAGACATTTCCGCAGCGAAAAATCAGCCATCCGGATCTCCGGATAACACTCCTGATGAAGAGATAGAGATGGACAACGCGGAAAAGGCGGCAGTTGCGTTTCTCATGGCTCACCGCACAGCGAGCGAGATGGAACTAAGGAAGATCCTGAAAACCCGGCGGGTTACCGGGATCATGAACCGGCTCATCCGGAAAATGCAGGAGAAAGGGAGAATACGGATTGAGAAGAGAGGTGTTGGTGAACAGGGGGAGGTATACGAATATGACGGACACGCGTGAACGGGATCCGACCCGCCTGGAAAGCCTCAATATCATCAATGCCCTGCGACGCGGAACCGTGCCTGCAAGCGGACTTACCCGGATAGCAGTCGGCCTCGCTGTTGAAGAAGACGTGATCGCAAAGCAACTGGATTACGTCGCCCAGGGCGGGGGAGATCTCAAATTTATCCGGGGTGACTACGGCAGCGGGAAAACTTTCCTTGTCGCAGGGTCCCTGGAAATTGCACGGCAGAAAGGCTTTGTTACGACACGGGTTATCATATCCCCTTCGTCTCCGCTCAGCCGTATCAGGGGAATTTACCAGCAGGTTTGCGCGAATTTCCAGACCCGGACAGAAGAGCATGCCCTGAAATCCGTTATTGATAACTGGCTTTTCTCTATTGAAGAACGGATTCTTTCTCTCAGCGGGACCGGGGGAGAAGAGAATGAAGCTCTCGAAGCCGCAACAATAAAAGAGATAGAGACCGCGCTTGCCGGGATCAGCGAAGTGAATTCCTCGCTTGCAGCAGCCCTCCGAACCTATTACCGGGCCAATAATTCCGGCGATTTCCAGCTTGCCCAGGCAGCTCTCGGCTGGATTGCAGGAGAGCCCAACATCGGGAGAGGATTCAAGCAGAAGGCGGGCATAAAAGGGGAGATCGATGAAACCGTTGCACTCGCCTTCCTGCGGGGCCTTGTCCGGATCCTGAATGGTGCCGGCTATCAGGGTCTCGCAGTAGCCTTTGATGAACTGGAAACCACGCAGGCGCTTCCCCGGGCCTCACGGGAGAAAGGGTACCACCTGATTCTCCAGTTCATTGATGCACTGGACGCCGGATCGATGCCAGGCTGTTTCCTGCTCTTCACAGGAACCCCTTCTTTCTTTGACGGGTCCCGGGGGATACGGTCACTTCCGCCGCTCTATGACCGGATTAACGTAGACCAGACAGGATCGTTCCGGAATCCGCGCCAACCTCAGATCCTGCTCCCGAAATTCGATACCGCAAAACTGGAGCAGGTTGCCCTCAGGGTAGCCGATATCTATTCGGTTGCGTATGCGCCGGTTGACCGGGAACGGGTATCGCACCGGTTTATCCGGGCCATGATCACCAAGATCACCACCCGGTTCGGTGGCCGGGTGGATGTCATCCCGAGAATATTTTTAAAGGAATTCATTGACGTCCTTGACAAGTGCGAGATCTACCAGGAATATAATCCCTGGGACGGGTACGAGTTTGATGCCGGTCACCTCCAGGGGGATCTCAGGGAAGAGGAAGAAGCCGTGATGGTGATGCAGTTCTGAACCCGGGTAGCCCCCATAAAGAAAAAAATTGGAACAAAATCATTTTCTCCCCGCTTTCATACGTGGAGGCATGAGAAAGTTCATGGACTTCATCAGCCCAAATATGATGATGAGACTCAGCCTGGCCGTTCTTGTTTCCTTTGCTTTTCTGCTGGTAGCAGTTCCCTGGGTATCAGCGGCATACAGTTTTAATTTTACATCATCTGCCGACCAGGCAAATGTCGGAGATGCCATTAATTTTAAGGGTAGCGTGCAGGGACTGAACACGATATCCGTATACCTCTTTGTTACCGGTCCGGGGCTTGATCCAAACGGTGCAACCCTTGAGAATATCCGCGTTTCTTCGGGAGGAGGAATGTTCACAACCGTTCCGGTCAAGCTGGTTGACAATACTTGGCAGTATACATGGGATACCGCACCCTTTGCAGATGTCATGCAGCCGGGATATTACACCGTATATGTGGTTGCGGCACCGATGGGACTGGGCCGCCTGAGTATGAGCGGGGAGCCATTCGCGTCAAAAACCATTCTTTTCCTGAAAACTGCACAATCGAATACGACGACGGAGTCCCCCCTGTATCCCGTTGTCGCAATTGCGGCAGTAACGCTTACCATGCTTGGATCCGCTACCCTGGCCCGCAGAAACAGGACCTGAAAAACAGAAAAAACAGATACCGGATCACTTTTCAATATACCCGGGAACAGAGAGAAAAAAAACCGGGTTTTCAACTGGAAAGTTCCGGATTGCAACCTGTTCAAGGATGCTTTTTTCCGGTCGTCCCCACTCTCCGTATCCTGACGGAAGCCGCGTGGGCTGCAAGACCTTCTTCTTCTGCAAGGATTTCCGTAATATCCCCAAGCGTATCAAGGCCTTCCTTTCCGATAATCTGTACGGAGGACGTCTTGCAGAAATGCATAACATCAAGTCCCGAATAGATCCCGGAATACCCGGCCGTAGGGAGCACGTGGTTTGTCCCGGAGGCATAATCCCCGAAGGCAACCGCGGCATATTTTCCCACGAAAATCGCACCTGCATTCCGGACCTTCCCAAGGATCTCAAGCGGATCAGAAACCTGAATTGACAGGTGCTCAGGCGCAATTTCATTCATCGCAACGACCGCATCGTCCATATCGGGGGTTACCACGTACCCGCAGTTCTTCAGGGACTCCAGGATAATCTCGCGGCGCGGTGCCGATGCTGCCATCCCGTCAATATATTTCCCTACTTTTGCCGGCAGGTCCTTATCATCCGTGATCAGGATGCAGGCCGCATTCGGATCATGTTCCGCCTGGGCAAGAATGTCGGCAGCAATATAATCCGGCTGGCCGGTCTTGTCAGCAAGAATTCCTATCTCGCTCGGTCCTGCCGGGAAATCTATCTCCGCTTCATCGCGAAGGAGCATCTTAGCAGCAGTCACGTACAGGTTGCCGGGCCCGACAATCTTCTGGACCTTTCGCACGGATTCTGTCCCGAGCGCCATTGCTGCTATCGCCTGGGCTCCGCCAATCCGGTAGATCTCGGAAACCCCGGCAGTATCGAGTGCAACCAGGGTCAGGGGATGAATCGGGGGTGGGGAGCAGCAGCAGATTTCGTCAACCCCGGCAACGCGTGCCGGTACCGTGCACATAAGGGCGGTCGAAGGGTACGCCGCCCGCCCGCCCGGAACATACGCACCGATCCGTTCAAGGGGCGTCGTCTTCACTCCCAGGGAAACACCGGGTTCCACCTCCTCAAGCCAGAGACTTTTCGGGATCTGCATCTCGTGGAACCGGGTGATCCTGGCTTCCGCCTCTATCAGGCTCTCCAGAATCCGGGTGTCCACCTGATCGTATGCGGCTTCAATCTCATCCTCGCTGACTGCAAAAGAATCGAGCCGGATTTTATCGAACCGCCCGGTCAGTTCGGCGACCGCAGTATCGCCCCGCTTGCGCACATCCTCGATAATGGAGGATACTGACCCTTTCACTGATCCGATGCCCGATCTTCTCCGGGCCGACCAGGTGCGAATCTCAACCGGTCCCCACATAACCGGAAAAGTCGGCAGGATACAACCTAAAGGTTTGTGCAGGATATCCGTACACGTACGGTGCCGGGACAGGATGTCGGGAACGGCATTCAATAGGTTTATCTAGGGAGGAAATGGTAATACAAACAGGATGCACCATGGCGGATATGACCACTGATTTCCTTATCTATACCGGTATCGGGATCCTGATGTGCGGCATCGGGATGATCATAGGGTATTTCCTGCTCACGGCATATTACAGCCGGAGATTCCTGGAAATCGGGCAGGCATGTTCAGACGCTGATTCTATAATTCCAATCATTGATGAACTGGAGAGGGAGTCGTGAGACGGTATGGTTGACGTTCTGAATTATACGTTGATCAGTGTCGCAGCTTTCTGTTTCGGGCTCATCATCAGTTTCCAGCTCGCCCATATTCACTACAGCAAGCGGCTGATCCACCTTGTCAGGAGATCTGTCGATTCCCGGACAATAGCCCCCGTTCTTGCCGAACTGGAATCGGCCCGGAAGAAATAACACTGGAACGGGCAGTCTCATCCCGCCATCCCTATTTTCTGCCGTTCCAACTATATACCGAGAGCGCACACCTTCTCAGGAATGCGCTGTACCATTCTCGCGAGTGGAAGCAAGGGGAACTGCACGTACCTGGAAGGTGAGGACAGCAGCATCCTGATTGACGCAGGGCTTCCCACAAAAGAGATTCTTTCCCGGCTCGCTCTTGCAGGAGGGGATGCAGGAAAAATCCGGGGAATTTTCGTGACCCATGAACACGGCGACCATATCCGCGGTCTCGATGTCCTTGCACGAAGACTCGACATCCCGATCTATGGGACTGAGGGGACTCTTCGTGAATTCATCGATGCCCGGAAGACCTCAAGGAAACCGGTCCGGGTCATACGGGCGGATTGTGGGGAAACCGTTGAACTTGACGGGTTCATGGTCGAACCCTTTGCAACGTCCCACGATGCCTGCGAACCCTGCGGGTTCCGGGTACGGGAAGGAGACACTTCACTCGGGTTCTGCACAGATACCGGGATAATCACGTCGGGAATGCAGGAAATCCTGAAAGACTGCGATTCGCTGGTTCTTGAATCCAACCATTGCCCGGATATGCTCAGGAACGGCCCCTATCCCCCGTCACTGAAGCGGAGGATCCAGTCCCGGGTCGGTCACCTCTCCAACGACGCGGCCCGCACGTTCCTGCATGAACTGAACGGGGATCTCAGGACCCTGATCCTTGCCCACTTAAGCGAAGTGAATAATACCCCTGAGAAAGCGCATGCAAGCGGCAGGGACGGTCTCGGGTTGTATTACAGCGATGTCACGCTCTTTGTTGCCTCAATGCAGACTGCGAGTCCGTGCTGGAGCCGGACGTTTGAGTTGTAACGGGAACAGGAACAGAATCTTCATTATCTCGTGACTGAAAAACAGGGATGGAACCGGAATGCTCTTTCTTGAATTCGCCCGGATTTGCGACCGTCTTGAAGCGATCCCCGGGCGGCTGGAGATGATCGATCTTATCAGTCGTACCCTTCCCGCCCTTTCCGATGAAGAGCTTCCTGTATTTGTCCGGTTCGTGATGGGCCGGGTCTTTCCCGACTGGAGCTCCCAGAAACTCGGTATCGGCCCGAACCTTCTCTATGAAGCAGTTGCGTACGTGGTGGGGTCCCGGCGTGAATCGGTTGTCCGGCAGATCAACCGCGCAGGGGATGTCGGGAAAGCTGTCGAAGAACTTCTTGCCGGAAAGGAACAGACCTCTTTTTTTACCGAGGAACTGGACCTGGTCTCCGTGTACCATTCCCTTGAATCGGTTGCCGACACCGAGGGAAAGAAATCGCAGCGAGAGAAACTCGCCGGGGTAAAACGGCTCTTCGGGAACTCGTCAGCACTGGAAGGACGCTACCTGGCAAGACTCCTTCTGGAAGAACTCCGTATCGGGGTCGGGGAAGGAAGCGTCCGGGATGCCGTAGCAAAAGCGTTCGGCGTTGAAAATGCCCTGGTCGAACACGCATTCCAGGCAAACAACGATCTCGGCGCAGTCGCCCTCCTTGCAAAGAAGGGACCGGAAGCGCTCCGGGAAGTCAGGATAGAGCCGTTCCGCCCGGTCCGGATGATGCTTGCCCAGCAGGGATCTATCAAAGATATGACAGAAGAACACGGGCAGGTCGCCGCCGAGTTCAAGTACGACGGGTCCCGGTTCCAGTTTCACCGCAGGGGCAACCGTATGCGGATGTACTCCCGCAGGCTGGAAGAAGTAACGGACGCTCTTCCCGACGTCCTGAAAATCCTTGAAGCGGTAACCTCCCATGACGTAATCCTTGACGGGGAAGTGATTGCCATCCGGGACGGGAGACCGATGCCGTTCCAGACCGTGCTCAGGAGGGTGCGGCGGAAGCACGCGGTCACCGAAATGGCCGAAGAGATCGGGATGGTTCCCCGGATATTCGATATCCTGTACCTGGACGGAACAACTTTAATCGATCTCCCTTTCACGCAGCGCAGGAAGATTCTTGAATCTGTCGTAAGCAGGCACGTAACGGACCAGCTCGTGAGCGAGGACATCGCAGAGATAGAAGGATATTACCAGAAAGCACTCAATGCAGGCCACGAAGGGATCATGCTCAAGGTGCTTTCGTCGCAATATACGCCAGGGGTCCGGGGCAAAAACTGGGTCAAGATCAAGCCGGAAGCGGATACGCTCGATCTTGCGGTGATAGGAGCCGAGTGGGGCGAAGGAAAGCGGGCGCATGTCTTTGGTTCGTTCCTCCTGGCCTGCCAGAGCAACGGGAAACTTGTCCCGGTCAGCAGGGTCGCCACGGGATTTTCCGACGAACAACTTGCCGAGGTGTACGAGCTCCTGAAGGACACAGTGATCTCGGAGCAGGGGAAGGAGGTCAGGTTCGAACCGACTCTCGTCCTTGAAGTGGGATATGCTGAGATCCAGAAAAGCCCCAATTACGAGGGCGGGTTTGCGCTCCGGTTCCCCCGGTTCATCCGTCTGAGGGATGACAAGGATATCGGGGAGATCGATTCCGCTGCCGGGCTCCGTCTCAGGTATGAACGGCAGTCGGCGCTCAAAGGAAACGGCTGATTTCAGAATTCGGACAGGGTTTTCTGGGTACGGAGTTCCGGAATCAGCGTGCTGTGCCGGGTCCAGTGAATAAACCCAAGGATCCCGGACGCCGTATCAATCGCCTGGGAAAGGGTTTCGCAGGATACGGGAGGGGAGGCCATCGCCCTCCTTGAAGCCTCCCGTATGACCCAGGTGCCTAAGGGAGCCCAGTACTCCGAAGATACACTCCTGATTACAATAGCCCGCCCGACCCGACCGGTCCTCGCAAGATATTCGGTAACTGCGAGCCGGGCTGAATAATAGGCGCCGGTTATCGGGGAATAGGAGCTCTTTTTCAGTCCCTCGCGGTCCTGGACGATGGCTTCGGTATCCCCTCCCCAGAGGGTATGCTTTCCCCAGATCTCGATCATCTCGAATTTCCAGTCCCCGGGGATCAGGATGCATACGATCCGGTTCCCGAACACTTCCCCGGAAAAAACCTGGATTTCCGGGACCGCAGGGTTCCGGGAGAGCCTGCGCTTCAGTTCTGTTGAAACGGCATCGTCCACCGCCGTGATGGCCCATCGGGTCGGAACAAACCGGCGTTTCCGTCCGAGAAGCCCGGCGGTCATCAGTTTTCCTATCTGGTACACGTCAATATCGGCATCCCGTAGGATCGTGCAGGATTCCACAGCCCCAAGATCGGTATCCGAAGTGACCCTGTCAACAGCCCGGTCCACGGATGCATTGTCCAGAACGTCCATATTCCTGAGACTTCCGGTCAGGCCGACCGGCGCCACCGTACCGTCAAACGTGAGGTCGAACCGGACCGGCCGCTCGAATACGACTTCCACATCCACCGGTTTCTGCGAGAGGGCAATCTCCTGGATGGGACTCTCGAACCGTGAGGGGAGGGAACTCCCGCGTATTGTTCCGGCCCGTATCCCTACGACCTCCTCGATGGAAAGCCCCCGGGAAAGCCAATCCGGCGGATTGTCAGGATCGTTCACCAGCAGGGGGCCGCCCCGTATGTCAGGATACCCGTAACTCCCGATAAAAATGGAGGGGGCGCTTCCCTGGTACCGGTCTGATGCGGGGACCGTTTTCATCTGGGCACGGAACCTGCTCGTGACCGGGCACCGGGGCAGCCCGCAGAACCCCCGGCCTTTGCATTCAGCGCACCGGATCATACTCCCGCCCCTCCGGATAACCTGAAACCGACCTGGGTACCAGGAGTTCCGGACAAATTGTACTCTCCGGTATTGTACGGGGGTATTCGTAACCCCGGGGGGTGGTCACCCGTCATCGGGTTTCCTTGCAGGCCCCGGGAGACGGTTCACCGCAGCAAGGGAATGCCCCTCGGCTTCCTGGACATGGACCGGTATCTCCACAGGCTGGATGCGCCACCCGATATCGAACCTGGCACCACACTCCGGACAGATGAGGATGACCCGGAAAACGCGTTTCGTCGTCCTGATTTTCACCGGGCCTGATGAGGCATTCGCATCGACAAAAGACGTATGGAACCCGTACTCATACCCGCAACTGGGACAGATTCGCAGCTCACCCTCAGGCCGAACCTGAATAATCTCTTCTGCGACCGGCATACTCTGCCGGATTGTAGGACGGGAGACCCTTTAAACAGTGCTGATACAGGCATCTCACTCCCTCCATCCGTATTCCGGAAGAACACCGTAATGGGGCTGCCCGGAATCCATATTATGCAGAAAAACTGACAGAGAGATGCACGTACAGGGATTACCATGGTTTCACGGACTCTTTGCATCAGCGTACTCATCGTATCGGCACTTCTTCTTATAACCGGATGTACTATGACAGGCACCGGTACTTCGTCAACCTCACCTGAGGGGACGGCATCTTCCGACTCCGCAATCGGCACCTGGATCCAGACCGGGAATACTTCGCTTATTATAACCCTTACCCCGGAGGGAAGTGCGCTTCTCCGTTTCAGAATGCCGGATAACGGCACTGTCACAACGTATTCCGATGTAAATGGGACATGGGTACGGAATAACGCAAACAGCATCAGGGTGAAGTATATTGCACCCATAGCCCGTCAGGAAAAAACACTTATTATCCTTTTTGAGGATGCCGACAGCGGGTATGTCGACGCCGTGCTGGATGCGAGCGGTACCGTGATCGGGAATCCTTCCGCAACGAAAGAGAGCAAGATTCACCTGGCGCGGGCTGGTTCGGGATCCGGATCGGATAGTCTTGCAGTGATGGAAATTAGTCCGGTATATGGAGAAAGTGCTACAACACGTGTGTAAACCATCCCTCCCGGATCCATTCTTTTTCTTCCCGTATTCGTCACGTTTATCACGTAAAATACCGAACCTTCGGATGTGTTTGGGCGCTACGAACAGGATTTCACGGTAAGCAGAAACGGGATCTCACTCGCCATGGATCATGCATCCCGTCCCTGGGCATACCTGCGCGAAGGCAGGGGTGAGACAGTAAGAAAGATCCTGACATCTCCCGATGATCGGATTGTAATCAACCCCGTGGAACCCGTGAACCTGCCCCAGGAAATTACCCGCTATCTGGAGATAGATTTCCCGCCGGTCATACTGAACCCGGGAATACGGAAAACCGTTTACCTGACCTTTCCGGTAGAGATCGGCGTGTTCCTTGAGACACCCGGGATCTACACAAACATCGACGTCTTCTCGTTTGTCCCGGCAAAATTTTCCCTGTACGGGACACCTGGTGCCGGTCTTATCACACGCTGGCATAAGAGCGGTCTCTTTGAAGAAGCTCCCTCCGTAACCCCGCTAACCGAAGGAATAATGGAACTCACCCTGGCAAATGAGAGTCCTGGAACTATCGAAATATCGCGCGGTGTCTTTGAGAGTTACGGGATGAGCCTGTATTATTCCCCGGAACACGCGGCAATGAAAGCGATGATGTCCGTATTCTCGCCACTCGTTGCCGAGACATGTTTCATACGTGAACCAACGTGTGGCTGTACCGAGCGGGCGATTGATCTCTTTGCGGCCCGGAAGTTCCCGGTCGTTCAGCAAAAATCCTTCTCGATGGAATACGGTGTCGCGTGACCATGCTCGATCTTTCGTTCCTCCAGGATACCCTAGTCAACCAGACTGCAACCGAAATGATCAGCAACGAAGAGGATATTCTCGGCACAATCAGCCCCCGCGAAATTCTCATCTTTGTAATCGCGCTCGTAGCTGCCTACCTTGCAGGACTTATCATTGCCCAGTACCTTAAGCGGCGGTTCAGTTACTCCATGAAGCCGGACCACCTGGGGTTCCTCATACGCGCCGAGAGAGTTGCCCTGATCCTCATTGTATTCATCGCTTCAGTACCCAATCTCTTCAATCTCAGCCTGTCGATTCTCGGCCTGATCCTGCTTGCCGCCGCGGTGATCATAGCACTCTCGAGCCAGAAAGTCATCGGGAATATCGTTGCAGGGCTTACACTCCAGTACGAGCGGCCGATCGGCAGCGGGGATTTCGTCACTATCAACGGGAATCAGGGAACGGTTGAGGAGATGCGCATTCTCTCGACCACAATCAGGACAACGGACGGCGTGAGAGTGCGGATACCGAATGATGAACTGTATACTGCTTCCGTAGCGAATTACCATGCGAACGTTGCGCGGAGATTTGATTTCGAGATCGGAATCAGATATGAAGATAATCCGGAAAAGGCGGTCGCAATTATCAGGGATATCCTGGAGAATTACCCCTTTGCCCTCAAGAATCCGGCCCCTCTCGTTTTTGTGAGCGAAATCGGGGAAAGCAGCATTAAGATCAAGACCCATGTATGGTTCCCCTCGGTCTGGGCCAATACCCGGGACGACGTATTCTTCAATACCTCGATCCTTGCCGCGATCAAGGAACAGCTGGAAAGGGAGGGGATGGCATTCCCGTTCCCCCAGCGGACCATCTGGTTTGCAAACGATCCGGGGAATTCCGGCGAAGCCCCCCGGTAAACGCCGGGTCCGCTGTACCGACTATCCTTTTTTTCAGGAATACCAGGGAAAGGATAACCTGTCCAATACCCCATCGGGGTATCTCCTTGAGATTATGCCTTCTCGCGGGGGATTTCCCCGCAGATGTTACTGTGGTACCTCCCGTACAGGAGGTAAATGACAATCCCGATTGCCAGCCAGATCACGAACCTCAGGTGGGTGAGGGTCGGGAGGGCAACGATCAGTGCAAAACAGGACACGATACAGAAGAGCGGGACCCAGGGCACCAGCGGGCACCGGAAACTCCGGGGCCGGGCAGGCTCGATACGGCGGAGCACTATCACGGCTGCTGATACGATGGTAAAGGCGGCAAGCGTCCCGATGTTCACGAGTTCTGCTATGAGCGTGAGCGGAAGGAACCCCGCGAGGAGTGCGGTGATTGCGCCGACTACCAGCGTGATCTTGACCGGGGTCCGGAAACGCGGATGAACTTCCCCGAACACTTTCGGGAGCAGCCCGTCGCGTGCCATCGCAAAGAAAATCCGGGTCTGGCCGTACAGGAGTACGAGAAGGACGGAGGTTATTCCGCAAATGGCACCGACCGAGACAAGGGCTGCCCCCCACTCAATTCCAATCGAGAGGAGCGCATAGGCAACCGGAGCAGAAGTATTGCTGAACTGGTAGTAGGGAACAACCCCGGTAAGGACTGCCGATACCGCGATATAGAGGATTGTGCAGATAACAAGCGATCCCAGGATACCTATCGGGAGATCGTGCTGGGGATCTTTTACCTCTTCGGCAGCGGTCGAGACGGCATCAAACCCGATATAGGCGAAGAAGACGATGGCTGCACCCGTGAACACCCCGCTCCACCCGAACGGCATGAACGGGGTCCAGTTGACAGGATTGATGTGAGAGAACGCGAGATATAAAAAGAGCAGGACGACACCCAGCTTTATCGCGACGACGACCATGTTGACCCTCGCACTCTCCCGGACCCCGATGCAGAGCAGGGCAGTTATCACGCCAATGATCAGAATTGCGGGAAGGTTGACAAGCCCGCCTGATACCCCCGGCGGATTCAGGAACGCAGCCGGGAGAATGAGGCCCGTTGCACTCATGACATTTGCGAGATACCCGGACCAGCCGATCGCAACCGCTGCGACTGATACCGAGTATTCGAGGATTAAGTCCCATCCTATGATCCAGGCCCACAGTTCGCCCAGGGATGCATAACTGTAGGTATAGGCGCTCCCTGCTATCGGGACCATCGTTGCAAATTCAGCGTAACAGAGAGCAGCTGCCGTGCAGACAAGGCCCGCAATGATGAAAGAAACGACAAGCGCAGGGCCGGAATAGTTCGCAGCCGCGATACCGGTTATCACGAATATCCCGGTCCCGATGATGGCGCCGACACCGAACAGGACAAGTTCGATGGGCCCGAGGACTTTTTTGAGGGCATGTTCTCCCCCGGCCTCCCTCAGCATCCGGTCGATGGATTTGATCCGGAAAAGACCCTGACAGGTCCGGGTAAAGAGATCCCACCGCATGGAAAACGTACCCCTTTACTGCCCTTCTGTCAGCAGGGATAATAAATTGCGGGGATAGATCGGGAATGAAAAAAGAATACGGTTCCCGGTTACGGGGAAAGGCCCAGGATGTTTACTCCGGTAAACCGGCCCATGACATAGATGATCCCGAAGAAACAGATGGCAAAGACGATAAAATTCACAACAAGTCCCGCGATTCCGCCAAGGCCCACCGCGACCATCGCAATAGAAGCAATCCGGTTGCTTACGATGACCGCGAAGATTATGGTTACGATGAAGGTAAGCCAGTACACTGCTTTTGCTCGATCCATGGTATACTATACACCCCCGGTTTTAATCATGCTGGTGCCCGGGAAGCGATGGGGCTATTTCCGATTCCCGCATATATCCGGGTATGGAACCGGTGATCGCGGTCGATATCGGGGGCACGAGTACCCGCATCGCGCTCGTGTCGGGGGAAGGCGGGATCCTCGCAAAGACCACCATCCCGACCCCGACCACCGGCCATTCCCCGGATATCCTGCCGGAGACCCTTATCCGGGAAATACCACGGTTTCTCAACGGGTGCCCTGCGGGAGCGGTCGCAGCTGTCGGGATATCTGCGGCAGGTCCGATAGACTTCAAAACCGGGGATATTGTGAATCCCCCGAATCTCGGATTTTCCCGGATCCCCCTTGTGAAACCGCTCGAAACCGCATTCGGGATTCCGGTCCGGGCCATCAACGACTGCCACGCGGGAATGCTGGGGGAAGCCTCGTGGGGTGCTGCACGGGGTGTGGACTGCGCCCTTTACCTCACCATCTCGACCGGGATCGGGGGCGCCTATATTGAGCAGGGCAGGATGCTTCTCGGGAAAACAGGAAACTCCCTTGAGATCGGGCATTTTATTGTAGATACGAAATACGGCCTGCCCTGCGGGTGCGGCCATCCCGGCCACTGGGAAGCCTACGCATCCGGGAAACACATTCCCCAGTTCTTCCGGCAGTGGCGGGAGCATCAGGGGATTCCCGCCCCGCAATTCCCTGCCGATCTCGCAGAGGACATCTTCGCAGCGGCCCGGGCCGGCGATGCGATGGCAGGAAAATTCCTCGAGGAACTCGGCAGGATCAATGCCCGGGCAATGTCTGATATCGTGGTTGCATTCGATCCCGCGCTCATCGTGATGGACGGCTCCATCGCCCTCCGGAACCCGGACCTCCTTATCCCGCCCGTCCAGCAATATGCCGACCGGTTCCTGCCTCTCCCGGAGATCCGGGTCAGCCCGCTTGACGGCCTTGCCCCCCTCTTTGGCGCGGCGGTGATCGCCCGGGGATACAATACGCCGTTCGGGTCGTTCTCCCGGTTCCTGTAACCCTGCCAGAGAGCGGGTGCAGTCCCGGTTACCCCGCCCGGGACAACCATTTCAATATCCGGATCCTATTCTGTACTATGGACGCCGCACCGGATGGAACGGGACTATCCCGACGCCTTGCACGGATCCGCGATCTGATTGACGAAGGGCCGGACACAAAGGGGACCTCAGAGATCCTCTCGCTCTCCGGGTGTCCCCCGGTTCCCGAAGACCTCCTTCCGGAGATCGCGGTGTACGCGGAATACCTGCCGAAATCCGCAGAGTTCCCGTTTTCCCCGGAGCAGCGGTATCTCCAGTTTCTCTGGGACGCGTTCGACCGGTCCTGCCTCTCGGTTGCAACGAACTTCGCGTTCCCGTTCCGGCGGATGATAGGAAAGAGACTCTTCCGGTCCTGCGGGAAGAATTTCTGCGCCGAGTACCAGGTCAGGTTCAACTTCGGGCAGTTCCTCTCCCTCGGGAACGACGTCTACATGAATGCAGGGGTCTTTATCGATACCAAAGGAGGGGTCTCCATCGGGGATTCGACCGGGATAGCGGAGTTCGTGAAGATCTTCACGCACGGTCACGGGGAGGCGAATCACGTGGATCGTACGTACTCCCCGGTCCGGATTGGGAGTCACGTAAAGATCTATACCGGCGCAACCATCCTCCCGGGAGTCACTATCGGCGACCGGGCAATCGTTGCCGGAGGCGCGATTGTGACAAAAGACGTTCCGCCGAACATGGTCGTTGCGGGGATTCCTGCGAACGTCATCCGGGAACGCAGGAACGAGGGCCGGACCGGAAATGAACTGAACCACACCTGGCTCCACAACGGGGCATTCCAGGATGAATGATCGGAAGGCATCCATCTCCCACGGTGATCCGTATTCTTATCAGGATATTTTTACAAAAGCTGAAAGCAATCCTCCGTCTCCACCGGGGGAAGGTCTTTGTCTTCTCGGACACGCACTTCAACGATAAGAAGATCCTGAAATACTGCAACCGCCCGTTTCTCAGCGTGAAAGAGATGAATGCCGCCATGGTCTCGCGCTGGAACCATGCGGTCGGACCGGAAGACGAAGTCTGGTTTCTCGGGGACTTTGTCTATTACGGCTCCGTGAGCGAATGGGAGAGAAAACTGAACGGGACCATTCACTTCATCCGGGGGAACCACGACCGCAGGATGCACCTTGCAGGGAAGCGGAAGATCCTGGAGTACAGCGGGTTCCGGTTCCTGCTGGTCCACGATCCCTCCCATGTCCCCCCGGACTGGAACGGCTGGGTCATCCACGGGCACACCCACAACAACCGGACCTCCGACTACCCGTTCATCAACGGGGAGAAGCGGACAATCAATATCTCGGCAGAACTGACCGGCTATGCCCCGGTGCCGCTCGATGAGATAATCGCTCTCGATCCGGATACGGTTCTCCGGATGGATACCGCGAAGAGTACCCCCTGGAGAAGGAAAAACACCTGACCTGTCCCTCTCCGGGTCAACCCTCTTCCTGGCAGGATTCCGGGGTTTGATCCGTAGTCTGCCGGTTCTCCCGGTTCCGGAAATCCGTAAGAATTCCTCATATTCCGGGAATGCCAACAATAGGAAACAACAGGACGCTCCATGAAACCCACTATCCTCGACCATGCCCGCGAGGGAACGATACTCCCCGTCATGAGAGCAGTTGCCCGGGCAGAGGGAATACTCCCCGGACTTCTCTGCGAACGGATCGCGGCGGGAAGTGTTGTTATCATGCAGCGGGGCGACCGGGCGCTCGGTATCGGCAGGGGGCTGCGGACCAAGGTCAATGTCAACCTGGGGACTTCGACCGGAAAGACTTCCCCGGAAGATGAGATCAAAAAGGCAAGGATAGCCGAAGAGTTCGGGGCAGACACCATCAGCGACCTCTCGATGGGTGGGGATATCGATGCAATCCGGGCTGCAATTCTTTCCCATACCACGCTCCCGGTCACAACCGTTCCCGTGTACCAGGCAGCGGTCGAAAACGGCCTCCGGGGGATGAAGGCAGCGGACATCCTTTCGACCCTCCGCCGCCAGGCCGGGCAGGGCATCAGTTCCTGCGTCGTCCACTGCGTGAACCGGAAGATGCTCGGCTGTTTCCGGAAGAAGAAACGGCTCCTTGGCGTCGTATCAAAGGGTGGCTCCATCACGAGCGCATTCATGCTCATGAACGAATGCGAAAATCCGTTCGTTGAAAATTTCGACGAAGTACTCGCCATCTGCCGGGAGCATGAGATCGTGCTTTCACTGGGAAATACTGCCCGGAGCGGCTGTATCCAGGATGCCCGTGACGCAGCGCAGCGGGAAGAGGTCGAAACGAACGTTGCACTCGCCCGGAGGGCACGGGAGGCCGGTGTCCAGGTGATCGTGGAGGGAGCAGGGGGACATATCAGGTGCGATCGCATCGCTTCGTCCGTGCGGTATTACAAGCGCAAGGCGGATTTCCCGCTCTTCGTCGCGGGACCCCTTCCCACGGACGTAGCGGCAGGGTATGACCATATCGCCGGCTGCGCAGGGGCAGGTATCGCAAGCGCAGCCGGGGCAGATTACCTCTGTTACCTGACCCCAGCAGAACACCTCGGACTTCCTGATCCGGAAGCAGTAAAGGAAGGCCTGATCGCGTTCAGGATTGCCGCCCATATCGGGGATACGGTCAAACTCAGGAACGTTGCGGACGACCGGAAGATCGCGCTCCTCCGGGCTTCCCTGGACCGGGAGGGCCAGATCCGGTGTGCCCTGGATCCGGGCCGGGCACGCGAGCTTACCGATGGAGAACGCGAATGTACGATGTGCGGCGAGTTCTGCGCCATCAAAGTCATGCGGGACTTCCTGAATAAAGCGTGACCGGGTTCCATGTTCCCGCCACCCCTCCCCGACCGTCCGTTACCCGGTAATTGTATCCGGGCAGGTTCCTTCCAGAACTGCCTGCCGGTGGGCAGCATAATTCCTGCGCACGCCCTCCCGGGAAGAGTTCGCGTAACAGTAGGCGCAGAGATGCGGGCAGGTCGAGTACTCCCCGATATCCTTGGAGACGATACACCGGCAGCTGTTCCGCTGGCCCGGATCTTTCAGGCGCTTCTGCATCTCCTGCCGCATGTCAGGATCTCCGTCACCTCCAAAGGTCTGCTGCCCGTTCCCGGACAGGAATTCCTGCAGGGCTCGGTCGTTCCCGAATTCTTCTCTCATGAGATCATAGCTGATGCACTGGCCCCGGGCAATCCCGTACCGGGACAGGTCCCGCCGGTCCGCACAGGCGCTTACCTGGAGACCCCACTCCCTGTTGAACCCGGCCAGTCCCTCGCAGAATGCGGTGATCTCGTCTTCGGTGAACTCCCGGATCGTCCCGGTTCCCTGCTCCCGGAGATTCCGCCTGACCTTTGCGTACCGGGCAATCTCAACGAAACTGAACACCATCCTCTTTGTGTAGGGGTGGATCCGGTCCCCCACGGACCTGACCCGCTCAAGGAGGTCTTCGACCGTTATCCCGTCCGAGAGGACCAGCGGATCGAATCGCCAGATGAGCCGCCCTCCCCCCACCTGTTCTGATAGTTGGATGAAAGTGGCGATCCGTTCTTCGAGAGATGGGACGCCGGGCTCCAGGCACTCCCGGTCGTAATCATTCAGGGTGAAGAGGAAGAACGATGAAAAGCCCATCCGGTCCAGGGTGCCGATATGATGCAGGAACGGGGCGGGATTCTTGGACCAGAACGCAAAGACCCGGGCCTTTTCAAACGAGACATAAACCGGGCTTCCGCCGAACGGGCTCTTCCACCTGACATACCCCTTCTTCAGGCGCTCCATGAACCAGTCGCCGTAAAATGCCGGGATATCGGTCGACCTGCTCGCGGACACGATGATCGGGGCAATCGCCTCCGCGGGTTCCCCGGTATCGGTCCGGATCGATACGCGGTCCCATCCCTTCCATCGCATCGGTTCACCTGCCTGTCCCGAAAAAAGCGGGGGTACGTTCTCCGGCTTCAGCTCTTCTCGCGCAGCACAAAGACCCGGCTCACGGTCTGGTTGTCCTTGAGGATAGGAGAACTCTTGAGGGCAAGGGGCAGCTTCAGGCCGAACTTGTTCTTTGCAATGATGACACCGTTCCACACCGATTTCCTGTCTGCAAGGAATGCTTCTTTCTCAATCGCATACGTGGACTCCGGGCTCTTGAATTCACTTAAGTGCTTCCCGATGACCTCCTCTTCCTTAAACCCGAACTTTTTCTCGAATGCGGGGTTCACGTACTTTATCGATCCAATACCGTCCGTGATGACCACCATATCGTCCATCGCATCGATGGCCGCCGTATATATCATCAGGTTCTGCTTCTCCATGAGCAGGTTCCGGTTTGCTGCCGCAAGTTCTTCCTGTGCGAGTTTCCAGTCGGTGATATCATGGCTGAAAACCGCTATCTTCACGACTTCCCCGGTCCCGCTCGCAATCGGATAGACGTAGGTGTCATACCAGCGCCCTTTGACGTTCTCTTCCAGCTGCACGGGTTTTCCTCCCCGCGCGAATCCTATCTTCTCCACGAGGGCGGGAGACACATCACCGGATGCCAGCAGATCCGTGATCTGCGTGTGCAGGACTCCTGATGCAGGGCGTCCGAGCCGCTGTGCCATCATATCGTTGAGGGCAAGGAACATCCCATCGGAATCGACAAGCATAAGAGCATCGGTTGTCGCATTCAGCAGGGCGCGGACCGTCTGCTCGCTTTCCCGGAGCGCCCGCTCCATGGTATACTGGGAGAATGCAATCTGGATCGCGGTATTCAGTTCACGGTCATCGAACGGTTTGAGGACATACTGCTCGGTCACCTTCGCCTTGTCCAGGAGTTCCATATCCTTGTAGGCGGCCAGGTAGACCAGAGGGATATCCCATCGTTCCCGGATCTTTGCTGCGGATTCTATCCCGTTCAGGGTGCCGGCAGGGAACGTATCCATAATCACGAGATCGAGCGTGAGATCCCCTATTTTTCCCAGCGCTTCCTCCCCGCTCGCACATATCCCGGCAATTTCGTAACCGGCTGCTTCCAGGGTCTCCTTCAGGTCCCCTGCCACAGAAGTATCGCCTTCGACGATGAGGATCTTCCCTTTTGCCATGATCTTCCCGGGTGAATGTTAGTAAGGATGCCTTCTTAAAACTGTGCCGGGAAAATCCAGCCATTATCCGGTCAGGTACAGCCGGTCCAGTCCCGCAGGCCGCCACATCGGCTGGACCTCGGACCCTTCCATATTCCCTTTCGCAGACAGGTACCTGGCCCGGACACCGGCGGGAAGTTCCGGTTCCCCGATTTTCGCGAACCCGAACCGCCCGTAGAATCCTTCGAGGCCGCTGACGGCATACATGTACAGGGGATCGGTATGGCAGGCTTCGACGAGCGCCCCCATCGCAAGGTTCGCGTATCCCCTGCCACGGAGTTCGGGCGGCGTGAAAACCCCGTCAACTTCCCTCCCGTCCGGGTGCCGGATACACCGGGCCAGGGAAACCAGGCGGCCCTTTACAAAGACCCCGAAGATCCGGTCGATTTCAGGATCCCCCTTTATCCCATGATACTCCCTCCAGGCCTCGTCGGCAAGCGGGAACTCGTCACACCGGATCTCACGGACTACCGGGCCGGGTCCGGTCATCTCTTCTGTCATGGTCAGATCACCCGGAACGTATCGTGCGGAAGATGAATCACAAACAGGACACCCTTCCCGGGTTCCCCTTCCTCCCGGATAGTGAGCCCGGTCACCCCGATGATTTCCTTTACGAGGAAGAGCCCCATGCCGTCCTCCCTTCCGGGCTTGTGCGTGAAGAGCCCTGCTTTCTTCCCTCCGGGTATCCCCTGGCCGTTATCCCGGAAGAAGATCTCGCAGCCGGAATCCCGGATACTGTACGTGACGAGAAAAAACGTCGCTCCCTTTGCATGGGTGACCGTATTTTCCATCAGGTGATGGAAGGCCTGCCTCACCAGGGGGTCTGCGAAGATTTCCAGCCGTTCGGTCCAGGCACGGAACGTCACCGGGCCGGACCTGATGCGGGTCGCGGATTCAGATAGGATCTCCTGCACGTTCTGCCAGCCTGCGGGTTTTGCACCCAGGTCCTGGTAATCCCGGCTCATCTCGATCCTGCGCCTGACCCGCTGGGCCGCCCGCTCCAGCCGCCCAAAGACCGTCTTTTCAGGCTCATTCCCGAACTGCATCGCCCCGAGATCGATCTCGCCGAGAAGGGCCGTCATTGCATTCAGGAGATCGTGCCGGGTCAGGGACGAAAGGTTGTTCAGTTTCTCGTTCGCTGCATGAAGCGCTTCATCCTTCCGTTTCTGCCCGGTAACATCCTGGGCAACAAGAATGGCAAGATCCCCGGTAAGCAGCTGGCCGGAGACAAGGATATTGAGGGTCTTCCCGGCCGGGGTTACGAAGGTCGCTTCCTGGTTCCGGATCATCCCTTTCTCCCGGAGCGCAGCAAAAAAACCTTCCCGGGTCCCGGCATCCGGCCAGTACCGGGAGAGGGGGGTTCCCGAGGGAATCCAGTGCGAGGGATCAAACATCATTGCTGCGGACGAATTTGCCTCATCGATGAGGCCGTCGCCATCCTTCAGTCGTGCAATGAATGTCATCGCAAGCGTATGCTCAAAAACTCCCTGGTACAGTTCCTCCTGCTTCCGGAGGCTCGTTGCAAGCCAGGCAACCGCACCGCCCACAAAGATGAATATGGCAGCCCGAGCCCCGGCAAACGCAAGATCATAAATGGATAACTGCGTTATGAGGAGCGAGCTCCCCAGGTACAGGATAGACAGAGCAACGGCAAATACGAGACCATACCGGGGATACCAGTACGCCGCAAGGATGATCGGGATATAGAAGAGGTGCGGGAGCACGACGCTGATCCCGGATTCAAGACCGATGAAATTTATCGCCAGGACAAGAAGGGTGATCGCCCCCAAAATGACAATACGGTGCAGATCGTTTCGCGAAAGCCCCAATTCATCCGTCCAGTGCGCCATGTTACCGAATTCGAGCGCATTCTTCTTATTGGTGTTGGGTACACTTTCCGGGGATATAGGGAACCCGCCAGGTACCCCTGGAGATCCGCCGTCCCCTTAGATTTATCGGGTCCGGCTTCCGATTAGATGAGCATGCGCTCACTTGCGGCATTTCTCATGGTTATTTCCTGTGGCCTGCTCTTTGCCGCAGCGGGATGCACCCAGGCTGCATCCACCGGAACACCGGCCCTGGCATCCGGTACGATGGCAACTTCATCCCCAACCCCGGCGGCAGCCATTACTGCTGCCACCCAGGAGGATATGGTCGTATTCGTGCAGGAAGCCGTTGCCTACGCAAAGGCCAACGGGAAGGAGAAATCTCTTAAAGAGTTCTCAAACGCGAACGGGTCCTTTGTCCGGGGCGAACTGTACCTTTACGCGTACGATTTCAACGGGACGACCATCGCCCACCCGTTCAACCCGGAGAAGATCGGCGTGAACCGGCTCAACGAGACCGATGCAAAGGGGAATTACTTTATCCGCGACCTCGCGACTGCAGCACGGAACGGCAGCGGGTTCGTGGAATTTTATTATATCAACCCCGCCCATAACAGGACTGTCGAACCCAAGCTCGGGTACGTGGAGAAAGTAGATGATACCTGGTTCCTGGGGTCCGGGATTTACGGTACGTATACCTTCCCGACCTCCACGATTACTGCTAACTCAGCCGGCACATCAAACACATCCACCAATTCCATAATTGCATTTGCCGAAGAGGCAAAGGCGTACTGGCTGAGTCACGGGAAAAACGCAGCAGTAGCGGAATTCAATAACCTGAACGGGTCCTTCATCCGGGGCGACCAGTACATCTTTGCCTACGATTACAACGGGACGGTCCTTGCCTGGCCGTACAACCCGGCCCAGATCGGGTTGAACCGGCTCAGTGCAACCGATCCCTCGGGATACCACCACATCAAGGCAATGGTCACAGCTGCAAAGAACGGCAGCGGATGGGTGACCTACCAGTCGCAGGATCCCTTCCACAACAATACCGTGGTAAATAAGACGAGTTACATCCTGAATGTTGACGGCACCTGGTTCCTGGGGACAGGATCATACGAGGGGAATTGGTCCAGCTCCTCCGGCCGCCTCTTTTAATCCGAACCAATATATCACCCGGGGAGAAAGTCTCCTGTACTTCTGGAATGGCACCCTCGCCCGGAATATCCGGGTCGGGGAAGCCATGCCAGCGCCGGTGAATTCCACCCATGCCGATCACCCTTACCCGGAAAACAGTACTTCCTGTCCTTGCTGCGGCCCTGCTCATCGCTGTTATCGGCTACGGGGCGTATACCCTCTATCATGCAATAACACCGGTCCGGATAGGTGTTCTCTTACCCCTCTCGGGGGAACTTGACGAGAACCTTACGGAGCCCCTGGAGTGGGCGAAGGACAACATCAACCGGGAAGGCGGGATCAACGGGAGGCCCCTGGAACTCGTGTACCGGGACACAGGCAGCGGAAACACGACACAGCTTGCCAGGGAGTTCCTGAACGATCCCTCAATTGCTATTGTAATCGGCCCTCCGACCAGCGATGACTTGTATGCAGTCGCCCCCGAATTCATAGCAAAGAAAAAACTCCTCATCAGCCCTGAGGCTACGGCCGGAGATATAGTCCGGGCGTTCGGGAAGAAGGGATACATCTGGCGGACCACCCAGGGCGATGTCGCGCAGATAAAAGTGATCTTCGACGTCCTGAAGCAGAAGAAAATACAGCGCATTGCACTCATTTACGAGAACACAACATATGGGAACACGTTTTACCAGTGGACCGGGTTCTATGCAACCGAGAACGGGATCGATCTCTCCAGTATCCAGGGGTTTGAGCGGGAAGGAGCGGATCTCGACAGTGCGGTTACGGGTGCTGTGACAGCAAAACCCGACATCATCATCGCAGCCTGCATGCCATCGGATGCTGTCAGGATCAAAAAGGATATCGATGCATCCGGGTCAGGTATCCCGCTCTTTCTCACGGATGGCGGCGTGTCTCCGTACCTGGTGCAGACCCTGGGAGCCGCTGCAGAAGGAGTTGAAGCAACCACCCCCACGGCAGATCCCGGGACCGGGTTTACCGTAGCCTACCAGGCTAAATTCGGCCACGAACCCTCAGGATATGCTGCCCCCACCTATGACGCTGTGCTCCTCGCTGCCTACACGGCAGCCCGTCAGGAATCTGCACCGTTTGAGCAGCTGTCCGACTCCTTCGTCTTTGTCGTGAGGGGGACCGGCGAGAAAAAAGGCTGGGATGCCCAGGAAGCAGGAGAGACCATCCGGAGCCTCGTTTCCGGGGAAAGCCCCCGGATATCCGGGACAACAGGACCCCTCCTCTTCGATAACCTTTCAGGAGTGGATCCGGTTGTATCGTATTATGCCCACAAGGCCATTGAGGCGGGAAACTTCCGGACCCGCGGGATTATCAGCTCGATAAAGACAGGGGCCGACGAGGATGCACTGAGCTCCCTGGCTCTCTCCCGTGCGTCCATGTCGGCATTTGTTGATGTGAACGGGACTCCGGGAAACGCAACCACGCTCATACCAAAGAAAGATCTCTGGGCGGTCATTGTCTCGACCAGCATGGACTGGAACAATTACCGGCACCAGGCAGACGCCCTCACCTACTACCAGCTCCTGAAGAAGAACGGGGTCTCTGACGACCATATCATCCTGATGGTCTATGATGATGTCCCGTTCACTTCCCTGAACCCGAAAACCGGCGACGTCCACCACGTCCCTGCCGGGGAAAACATCCGGAAGAGCGCCAGGGTTGACTACAATGGTTCCGAAGTGAACCCGAAGACATTCCTGAACGTCCTCTCCGGGAACGCAACACCGGAGACACCGGTAGTCCTCGGGAGCACGGATGAGAGCGATGTTCTCGTGTACATTGTAGACCACGGATCACCGGGAGCCATTATTTTCCCGGGCGGGGAACGGCTTTCCACGGATACATTCACAGCCGCTATCCAGAAGATGGCAGATGAGATGAAGTACCGGAAACTTCTCGTGATGGTGGACATCTGTTTCGGGGAGAGTGTCTGGGGAAATGCAACCCCGCCCGGCATGCTGTACTTTACGGGTTCAGCAAGGACAGAACCTTCGCACGGGGCAATCTACGATTCCGATATCCGCCAGTGGATCTCGGACGACTTCTCAAGTGCGGTCTATAACCAACTGACCGCGAACCCCGATATTACGATCAGCGACCTGTATGTCAATTCCTATGAACTGGTAATAGGATCACACGTGAGGCTGCTCAATGCTGCACAGTTCGGGAGCCTCAATATCCCGGTAAAGGAGTTCTTCACACCATGAACCGCACCCGGTATCTTATCATCCTCGCCGCAGCAGCGATTGTGATACTTCTTGCGGCATTCGGGCAGGGTATCCTGAAAAACCAGGCAGAACGGGGGCCGGTCGTCTACATGGTGTACAATAACGAGAAAGGGGATCTTTCGTATACGGACAGCGCGTACCGGGGACTTTTCCTTGCGCAGGAGAAAATGACCTTCCGGAAGGAAGAGTTTGTTTTTAAGTCAAACGATCTGAATACCGAGGTCACGAAAAGACTCGGCGATTCGATAACAACCAACCAGCCCGGTCTCGTGATCCTGGAATCCTATTCCTTTGAGAATCTTACGAGCCGACTCGCAAAGGAGAACCCCAAAACCCGGTTCGTCGGGATCGACCAGGACGGGCCGGGCAGGGACAACCTCCGGATCGTTGAGATTACCTCCTATGGAAGCAGTTACCTTGCAGGACAACTTGCAGCATCGGCGACAAAGACCGGCCATGTCGGAATTATCCTCGGGACACAGTCCTGGCTTCTTGATGCGTTCCGGGACGGGTTCCAGGATGGCTGCAACAGGGTAAACCCGAAGGTTACGGTGGACGTTGCCTACGTGAGCAATACCACTGCGGGATTCTCGGACCCCTCCGGAGCGGCAGCAATTGCCCGTTCGATGTATACAAAGGGCGACGATATCATTTATACCGCGGCAGGCTATTCGGGAGCCGGAGTTATCGGGGAGGCGAAACTTGTATCCGGCAGGTATGTCATCGGTGTCGACACCGACCAGACCTATCTCGGGCCGACAGTTGTCATGGCTTCGGCAGTCAAAAATGTCGATCAGGTCGTGTACATGGAGATTGAAGATTACCTGAACGGGACGTTCACGGGAGGAAAGACACGGGTCGGCCTTGCGGATAATGCAACCGGTCTCGTCTTCAACCCTGCGTTCGATTCCTGGAGACCGGTTGCAGAGGCAGCCGGGAGCGAGGCCGTTGCCAGGGAGGAGGCCTACGAGAGGACCCGGGAATCTTCATCTTCCTGATTCCCGAATAGTCTCCCGAAGTCCCAAACACCAGAGGTTATCAGATGCAGTTTCATCACACACCCCGCTTTATCGCGGATAGTCTCGTTTCATCCTATCCCGGTCCTGACACGGAATCCGTAGGGAACACCCGGTACGTTATCGTGCAGGAGAACGGGATCGTTCTCCCCGGGGAGGATCCAGGTACTATCTTCCACGCGGCACTCCCTGATCCGGGCGGCTGCCCGGTCCTGAGAACCCAGTATCTGGGGGACCTGACAGGAGCGGCGTGTTTTGCAGCGGAGATTCCGGCCGGTGCGCCGATTCCATCAGGATGGCCCCGGGTCGTGGCCCGGGACCTTGCCGGGACGATTCCGATGGAAGAGACGGGGATCGCTGCGTATGCCGTCCAGATCATCGATTTCGACCGGACGACCCGGTTCTGCGGCAGGTGCGGGGCGGAAACCCGGCAGCTGACGACAGAACGGGCAAAACAGTGTCCTTCGTGCGGTTTTTTCACGTATCCCCGGCTCTCCCCCGCAATAATCGTCCTTGTACAGAAAGAGGGCGAGATCCTGCTTGCCCGCTCGCCTCATTTCCCGCCGGGAATGCACAGTGTGATTGCAGGGTTTGTCGAGCCAGGTGAGACCATTGAGCATGCCGTGAGCCGTGAAGTGAAAGAGGAGGCGGGAATTGAGATCCGGAACATCCGGTACGTAGGGAGCGAACCCTGGCCGTTCCCGAACTCGCTGATGATTGGGTTCACCGCCGAGTATGCAGGCGGAACGCTTGTCCGTGACCCAAACGAGATCGAGTCGCTGGGATGGTTCTCCCGGAATAACCTGCCGCCCCTTCCCTCCGGGATCAGCATTTCCCGGGCTCTCATTGACGGTTGGCTCGCGGGAGGGGACTGACCCCGGGTATCCGTTGGCTGGTGCGGGGGCCGTAATATTCCAGAAGTATTAACCAGCTCTGCAGGAAACCGGAGAATCATACGGGAATATGTTCAGACACATTCCCTCCTGTAAGAATCCCCAATCCCTGAACTACCATGGCACGGAAGAATCTCCTGATCACCGGCCCGCCCGGGTGCGGAAAGACCACGCTCCTAAAAGCGATAGCGGGAGAACTTGCCGACCTGAACCCTTCCGGGTTCTTCACGGAAGAGGTGAAGGCAGGAGGAATCCGTCAGGGGTTTGAGATTGTGAGCTGTACTGGCGGCGGCAGGGGGCTCCTTGCCTATACCGGCCTGAAGAGCAGGTACCGGATCGGGAAATACGGAGTCGACCTGGAAGCGTTCGAGAGGTTTTTGTCCAAAGTCCCGTTCCGCCAGCCCCATAAAATCTTCGTGATTGACGAGATCGGGAAGATGGAATGTCTCTCGGAAAAATTCCGGGAGATCGCGGAACGGCTGCTCAACGGGCCGGTCCCGGTGATTGCAACCATTGCCCACCAGGGCGACGACTTTATCGAAGAGATCAAGACCCGGGGAGATATCGTCCTTGTCGTCATCACGAAGGAAAACCGGGACGAGGCACTGCCCCTGATCCTTGCCCGGGTCAGGCAGATGCTGGACGAAAAAGGAATATCCCGGGACTGAATTCCCGGGACAGGATTATTTTCCAAGGGGATAATGTTCCTGCATGACCGCATCCGCCGGACCTGCCCCCCGCTACCGATTCCTGGTGCCGCTCCTCGTCACCCTTGCAGTCGCGGTCTTTGTCTTTTCCCTTGTTACCACACCATTCCATCCCGTACCGCAGGCCCCGTCCCTTATCGGGACATCGTGGATGTTAGTGTCGCTGGACAATGGGAACGGGACGCTCCGGACAGTCACTCCGGGATCGAACGTAACCGCCTCGTTCATGAACGAGGGGTTACTTGCAGGAAGAGCCGGGTGCAACTGGTACTCAGCGAATTACACCGTGACCGGAAGCAGTTCAGCAATAACTGTCGGTACGGCTGTAAGAACAGCCATGGCCTGCCACGACCCGCTTGTCATGGCGCAGGAAGATAGGTACATGGATTCCCTGGGCCGGTGGGCCGGGTACCAGATCCCCGGCACAAAGTTGATTATCACGGATTCATCCGGGAAGACTATCCTGGAGTTCTCCCAAACCGGATGACTGGTTTCCCCTGATACAACCATATGCCGGGGTGTTCCGGACCGGAAATCCCGGTCCCGGGAGAACACCGGACCGATTCAGGCGCTTCTTACGGTCTTCCGATACACCATGCCCTGGAAGAGGGCGATCTTCTCCCCGTCCCCATTTGTCACGGTGACCGAGTAGGTGGCAAGCTTCGGGTTCGATGCAAATTCTTCCGCTTCTGCATAGAGAACGCCGTCCCGTGCCGATTTCATGTACGTGATGCTCGAACTGATGGCGGCAGCCGGGATTCCGTGCGAATTTGAGGCGAGGGCGAATGCGGCATCCGCGAGGGTGAAGATCGCTCCGCCGTGCACGGTCCCATGGCTGTTTAAGTGCCGGTTTTCGACTGCCATCTTCACTTTTGCCCGGCCGGTCCCGGCTTCGACAATCTTTATCCCTGCGAGTTGGGCGAATGCATCCTTCGCGAAAAAACCCTCATCCTGCATGATCTTGTCCTGACAGGAAATTGGACGGCCCGGGGGAAAACTGCTGCGGCCGGGAACGGATAACCGGGGGGAATCATTCCCTTCCTGCAGGAAGAAAAACACCATATACTGTCAGTCCTGCTATCAGATCGACCGGTATCCCACGGGATGGCCTCCTCTTAAAATTCTGATTGTTCATCAACAACACCGGGCTACCGGTTCTCCCGGACGCTGGAAAAAAATCCAGCATAAATTTCCAAGACCAGAACTGTATATAATCCCCTCAATGCAAGTAGGGATCAGAAAATCTACGCCAGTCGGGAGGAGGAATCATGACCCTGAACCAGAACGTACACACCAAGGATGGAATGGAGTTTGCGACCAGAAGGACCCCCTTTGGCCTGATGGCCCTCGCGGGGATGCTGCTCATCAGCATTCTCGCATGTGCCGTACCGGTCTCCGCATCTGACGGATGGGGCAGCATCCAGATCTGGTCGACCCCGGGAAACGCTTACGTGCAGGTTGACAACTACTGGGCCGGGTGGACGGACAACTCGGGATCCCTCACGTTAGACGGAATTCCCGGGAACAGTTACCACTCGGTGCAGGTGACAAAAGACGGGTACCAGACGTTCTACGACAGCATGTATGTAAGCAGGGATGCAACGAACGTGGAAAATGTCAACCTGGCCCCCAACACCCCAAGCGGCTGGGGCAGCATCCAGGTCTGGACCACCCCCGGGAATGCATACGTGGAGATTGACGATTACTGGGCGGGATGGTCGGATAGCTCAGGATCTGCTGCTTTCTCCGGAATACCCGGGAACAGCTACCACAAGATAGAGGTCTCGAAGAGCGGGTACAGGACTTTCACAGACAGTATCTACGTACAGAAAGATGTGACCCAGGTAGTGAACGTTAACCTGTGAGGGGGGGATAGCCGGGTAACCGGCATCCCGGATTTTTTTCAGAGATTGTAACGGGTACTTTCTCCTCTCAGGATTTTTAGGGACCTGTTCAATTGTCAGATTCCAGGACGGCTCTGTCTCAATCGGAAGGAGAATCCTCTCTTTCTTATGGGGGTGGGAGGACCCCCCTTGTGATCAGAAGGAGGGGGTGCCACCCAAATTTTGCGAACCCACCGCATGCAGACCGGATCGGTTCGGAAATTCTGAGAGGGGGGTGCCTGCCTGAGCTGAATGAGGGGGGACCCCCTCCATTTGGACAGGAAACAATGGCTCTTCCCCTGAACCATCCGTCGGAGACCGTTTTTGGTTGGGGGTGGGAGGACCCCCATCAGGTACCCTGCAAGGGGGGTGCCTCTCAAAATTCGCGAACCCGACATGTTCGTTCGTGATCGGATCAAAAATTCCGTGAGGGGGGTGCCTGTCTGGTTTGGGGGAGGGGGGGACGCCCCTCATATCACTTTTCCCAATCAGGGTTCTCTCGGAGGTCCAGGGGAAACGATGGTTTTTCATCAGAACTTTTCGGGCTAGGTGGGGGGACTCCCACCCTCAGGCTCAGTGGCCGGAGGGGGTACCCCCTTCTTTGGATCGTAACAGGGGGAGGTCTCACTCAGCTGATAAAGGTTGAAGGGGGTCTCCATTTGTCCGGTTGTTCCAGGGTCTCAGGGGAATCATTGCGGGAGGATGAGGCATTTCCTGATTGGGGACCGGGTCCTCGTCCGGAGGGAGGAGTCCGGAAGACAGGGGAAAAAGAAGTACCGAATAACAGAGGAAGCCCCCCAGCCGACTCTCTTCCCGGCGTCACAATACCCACATTTTTATTCTCCTAACAGAATTCTCAACTGATGCCATATGCTGCCGGATTACCTTCACCAGGATCTCGTGGACGAAGTCAGGAAATTTGAATCGCAGTACAATGCCAGGATCCAGTTCGGGAATGAGATCACGTACTGGACTGTTGACGCGATCTTCTACACGGGCGACGCAAAGAAACGGGGCGTCCGGAAATACGTAACCGGGCCGGCCGCGGGGGGAGAAGTCCTTGTCTTCCATGCCCCGGGATCGAACAATTTCTACACCGTCGAGGAATTCGGGAAACTCAAAGACTTCGACGCCTTCGTCAGGAATGTCCTCAAGCGGCTCACCGAAACCCGCGATGAGATACTCCGGGAATGCGACGCCTGCGAGTCCTGATCCCGGAAAACCTGCTTTTTACCCATCCAATCCCCGGAATCCCTATCATTCCGGAAAACGCAGCATTACCCATGCAGCAGAACCCGATGGAACTTTTCCAGAAAGAAGCGCCGGAAGTTGCACAGGCATTTGACGGCCTGATCCGGGCAATCGTCGCAACAAAAGGCCTTGACCCGAAGACCAAGCAGCTCATCTACATCGCGATGAAAGCCGCGAACGGCGACGCAATGGCAGTCCGGGCCCATATCCCGATGGCAAAAGCAGCGGGGGCGACAAAAGAAGAGGTCCTTGACGCCGTCCTCCTCACGCTCACGGTCTCCGGCATCCGGGGCGTCGTCACCTGCCTCCCGGAAGTCGCAGCCCTTTTCGAATCCTGAATCAGATCTTTTTTCCGGATTTCGGGCAGTTCGGGCAGAGAACGGGCAGCTTCCATCCCGCCGGTTTCCGCTTTGCCGCTTTTTCAGGCACCGTGCAGTCCCCATGCCGGCAGATCTGTGCAAGACAGGATGCTGCCGAGGTCCGGCTCAGCGCATCCATCGCCCCCCGGGCCCCGTAGAACTTGCAGTTCAGGGCCGAGAGCGCCTGGCCGAACCGGATTGCATCCCGCACCACGTCAACCGGTGCATCCTGCACGGGAAGACCCCGGTGACTCTCCAGGTAATGGATGATCCCTGCAGAACTCCAGTCCCCTGCTCCCACCGTGTCCAAGATTCCCGTGACAGGGAATGCCGGGATACTATGCCAGTCACCGTCTCCTTCAAAATCTCTGCAAAGCCTGTACCGGACCCCTTCCGGACCCAGGGTTTCTATTGCCAGCGGGACTTCGCTTCCCACCTTTTCAATCATCCCCTTTGTCATTTCCCGTGACGCTTTGAGGATATCCGCGACCCCGATACAACGCTTGAAGAGTTCCCCCGACCGTACCCACTGCGGCTCAAAGACGATGGTCGCCCCCTCTTCCCGGTACCACTTCGCAAGCGCAAGCGAGCTCCGGGAGATCCGGTCAAAATAGAATACTTCTGGCCGGATCCCCTTCGCGATGACTTCCCGGACCTCGCCGGGTTTTAAGGGACAAAATGCCGGGAAATTCCCCCTGCAGGAGGGACATTTCCAGAAAAACCGGTGAGTGGGGTTTCCGTGGGGCCCGGTACCGGACCGGACCCCGATCAGGGGCGTCCTCCCGTCCCGGTCCCTCCGGATACAGGCCGGGTCCACGTCCCAGCGCAGGAGATCCCGCATCAGGATTCCCGAGAACCGGTCGTCCGCAAGGTGGGCCACGGGGTACGCATGCCATCCCAGCCAGGATAGAATAAGAAGAACATTCCCGCAGGAACCTCCGGCACGGAATTCCGGAATATCCGGGGTGTCCACGCAGATGTTGATATCCAGGGAGAGCATTCCCGCACCGACAATATCCGGTGAACGGGAAGAGGCATACCAGAATAGGGGAGGCACGGGCCTGTCCGGTCGGTCCTGCATTTCTATAGTATATCCCCTTAGGGGAAGAAAGGTTTATCCGGCTCCCGTTCATCAATTTGGGACAGGTCATTTCCCGAATCTCTCAATTTCGACAGCGAATATCAATCAAAACCCATATTATGAATAAATGAAGAAAAGACCCTATGGAATCCTGCGGACCCCGTACCGGGCGCGATCAGAAACTTGTCCTCGTCATTCTCGCGCTCTCTTCATTCATGGCGTCTCTTGACGCAACCATTGTAAATATCTCCCTCCCGTCCATTGCCGAATCGTTCATGGTCCCGATGAACAGCGTCTCCTGGGTTGCCATGAGTTACCTCCTCATCCTGAGCGGGTTTCTTCTCGTTATGGGGAAACTCGGGGACATGAAAGGTTTCCGCAGGGTCTTTATCGCGGGATTCGCTGTATTTACGCTCGGATCGTTGCTCTGCGGTCTCGCACAAAGCATAGAGTCCCTCATCGGGTTCCGGCTCATCCAGGGCATCGGTGCAGCGGCACTCGAGGCTATCGGTCCGGCGATGATCGCCCTGTACCTCCCGAAAGAGATCCGGGGCCGGGCGCTCGGGATTCTCGCAACTATCGTCTCCCTGGGAATCGCCGCAGGCCCTATCCTCGGAGGCGTCCTGACGGAATTTCTAAGCTGGCACTGGATCTTCTTCATCAACGTCCCGGTCGGGATCATTGCTGTCGCAGCAAGCTTCAGGTACCTCCCTGCGGACCAGGAAATGGCGAAGACTGCCGGCAGGTTCGACGGGATAGGTGCAGTTCTCTTCTTCTGTGCCCTTGTAACGTTCCTCTGGCCGGTAAACGAGGGGCTCACGCTCGGCTGGACCTCTCACGTAATCACCGGGAGTTTTGTTCTCTCGTTTATCCTCTGGGTTCTCTTCATCCTCCGCGAACTCCGGTGCGGGGACCCACTTTGCGACTTTGCCATGTTCCGGAACAGGAGTTTTCTTGCTGCAACCCTTGCAGCCGCAATCATGATGTTCGCCTTCTCGGGCACCGAGTACCTGCTCCCGTTCTTCTTCGAGGGCGTCCTCAATTATCATGCGGACTTCGCAGGCCTTCTCCTCGCTATCCCTGCGGTCGCCCTCATGTTCTGCGGCCCGGTTGCAGGAGCCATCTCAGATAAAATCGGCTCCCGGATCCCGGCAACAATCTCTGCTCTCTTTGCAGCCGGGACGTTCCTTTTGATCAGCACCTTCTCTCCGGCAACGAGCCTGCTCTTTATCGTCCTCGCCCTCCTGTGCGCAGGGATTGCCGTCGGGTTCTTCTTCCCTCCGAACATGAACCAGATTCTTGGCGAGAGCAAGGAGGGCGAGGAGGGCGCAGGTTCCGCCATCATGATGACCATGAAAAACGTGGGGTCTACCATCGGTATCGCGATAATGGGAACGATTGCCGTCTACACCATTGTCGTCAGGATGTCATTCAATCCAAAAACCCCGGTGGCAGATATCCTGCCGGAAGCCATGACGGAAGGGTTTGCAGTCGCGGTCGCTGCGGCTGCATTCTTTGTCATCGCAGCGGTCATCCTCTCGGCCATTGCAAAGGATAAACCTTCCGAAAACCATTCCAAATAATACGTTCCCCTTTTTGGATTCCCACTTCCGGATAGCCGGATAGTGTCGGGAGAGGAAGCTTTTCTACTGCACGGGGCAGATTATCCGGTGACAATAACAACGGTAATCCGATTCATTTTTGCAGGAACCCATCTATGCCTCTCCCGGAGTCAGCACCACCCGATATAGACCGGCTCGCCACAGCCGGTGATACCGAAGGTCTGGTATCGGCGCTGGCGTACAGCGACCACCGGATCCGGGAGAAAGCGGAAAAAGCCCTTGCAGAGAAGGGAAAAACTGTCCTACCCACCCTGCTGCGTCATTTTACCCCACAGGAAAACACCCTGGTCCGGGACGGAGTGGGGAACGTTGTCCGCAGGATAGGCAGGGACGCGTACCCGCCCCTTGCGGGAGCACTGAAACATAACGAGGACCGGATCCGGGCAGCCGCCGCAATGGCACTCGGGTACCTGGGGAAAACTGCAGTCCCGACACTGGTAAAAACCCTGGAAGATCCATCCCGGGAGGTCCGTGCACGGGCAGCGGATTCCCTCTCACGTGCCGGGTGGACACCCACTCCGGAAGAGAACCGCGAACGTGTCCTATACTCCCTTGTCCGGGGGGAACCGGAGGAACTGGTCAGGACGAGAAAAAGTTCATTCCCGGTTCTCGTGAAGTTCCTGGAAAGCCCGGACCGGCATATCAGGATCGACGCAATAAAAGCGCTCGGGAAGATCGGCTCAGTTAAGGTGGTCCCCCTTCTGGTCCGGCTTCTCGCAGATCCGGAGAGCGAAGTACGGGGCGGTGCCGTCGAGGCCCTGGGAGAGATTGGCGATCAGGGTGCGGTTCCCTATCTCGTGCGAACCCTTGCCGATGTATCCCTGAATGTCCGGATGGAGGCTGTCTGGGCCCTCGAAAAAATGGGATGGCAGCCGAAGACCGGTCCTGAAAAAGTCAGGTTCTTCCTTGCAAAGGAACAGTGGGAACCCCTGGCCGGGGTGGGAGCCGAAGGTATCCCGACGCTTGTAGCCTCACTTGCGGATGATAATGCCCACGTCAGGACGCGGATTAGCGGAATTCTTGCCGGCCTGGGGGCTCCTGTCGTCCCGTCTCTCGAAAAAGCCGCGAAGGGAACAGATGCAGTTCTCGCAGCACGCGCCGGGGAGGTACTCACCCTTATCCGGGAGAGGAGGGGGGGGAAGATCTCCCGTAAGCCGGGAGCTCCCGGAGACGATATCGGGTGGCTGCTCGAACCCCAGGGAGAGACCGCAGAAGAACACACCGATGCAGCCGGGGAGAAGGGAACGGTACGCGAAGAAGAGTCCGGGTCTCCCCTTCAGAAAGTGGCGCGGATAGCTCCTGCACTCCGGGATCCGGATCCGGTTATCCGGACAGCAGCCGTCGAAGCACTCCGGGTTATCGGCTTTCCTGCTGAAAGAACGCTGATCCGTACTCTTAAAGACCCGCAGAAGACCGTCCGGGCTGCGGCGACGGAAGCACTCGGGAGCCTGCAGAGTTCCCAGGCGGTCCCCTACCTCATACGGCTCCTTGTAAAAGACCCCGGGAAAGAGGTCCGGCAGGCTGCTGCGGATGCACTCGGGATAATCCGGGATTCCTACGCTATCCCGTACCTTATCCGGGCATTCCGGGATAAGGACATCCTGGTCCGGTCCTCATCAGCGAGAGCAGCCGGCAGGATCGGCCGCCCGGCCCGGGACCCGCTGCTTGCTGCCGCAGGCAACCAGAACCCTGTCGTGAGGAGTAATGCCTTCCTTTCCCTCGCAGAGATACAGGATTCTGAGGTTATGCCGCACATCGTACACGGTCTTGACGACCGAAATACGGACGTCGCAAAATCCGCAAAGATGGCGCTCGATGCCTTTGCAGCCGGTTCCCCGGATCTCTTCCTTGATACATCCCCCGGGCTGCTTGTCTCCGGAACAATAGCAGGACGTACGGGTATCATGGAGACCGCAACAGGACTGGAAGACGACCGGGCGATCTGGATCCTCCGGGCTCTCGGACACGATACTGACGAGGGAATCCGGGTGAGGGCACGGGAGATCCTTGAGAAGAAAGAGACCGAGCGGGAGAAGCATAAGAAACCTGTTCCCATATCGGAAGAGGAAGAGGCCGCAGTCCGGGCGCTTATCGAGACTCTCCGGGGAAGGGATGCTGCGGTGCGAAGGAGATCTGCGGAACAGCTGAAGACCATCGGGAGCCCGGCCATCCGGTTCCTTCTTGCAGCGTATGATACTGCAGATCCGCAGGTGGAGAAGAGTCTCGACGGGATCCTGGCCACCATGCGGGGGAAGGTGCTGGACGAGATCATCGGGGCGGTCCATGACCCCTCGCCCCGCGTGCGGGGAGCTGCGGTCAGGAACCTTGGTTTTATCCCGCACGAAAAAGCGGTAAAGGCCCTTGGCTGGGTCATTTTCAGCGAAGAAGATCCAGGAGTACGGAGGATTGCCGCAGAATCCCTGGGAACCCAGGGGAGTCCCCAGGGAGTCAGGCCGCTTATCCACTGCCTGAACGGGGAACCCGATCTGAGACGTGCGGCGATATCCTCGCTTGGAAAGATCGGGACTCCCGATGCAGCAACGGGATTAATCGGGGCCCTTGCGGCAGCTGATGAAGAAACAACCCGGCTCATCGCACTATCCCTGAACGAGTTCCCCGAAGTGGCGCAGCCCGCCCTGGTCGCCGCACTCCAGGAAGGAACAAAAGAATTCCGGCTGACGGTTGCCCGGGCCCTGGATATGCTCGGGTGGCAACCTTCGGATATTCCGGGTAAAATCCGGTATTTCGTTGCCAAAGGGGAATTCCGGGAACTCAGCGGCCTGGGACCACCTGCACTCGAATTCCTGGTTTCTGCTCTCGATGACGAAGATGCAGGAAACCGGGGGGAGATTGCGCAGGTGATCGGGCTCTTCGGGGAGCAGGCATTTAACCCGCTCAGTATCGCACTCGCGGATGAGCGGCCCCACACCCGGGAAGGAGCAGTCCTCGCACTCGGCTATCTCGGAGATATTGGAAAAACACCCCTCCTGAAAGCGATAAAAGACCCGGTCACCGAAGTCCGGTTTGCCGCCGCGAATTCCCTGGATCGCTCCGGGTGGGAACCCCAGACCCCGGCGCAAAACGTCGTCTACACGCTTGCAAAACAGGACTGGAAGGGTGCATCCGCCCTGGGAAAAATCGCAGTGCCATCCCTGATCCGGCTCCTCAAAGGCGATGATTTTCCGGTACAGGACGGCGCTATCCGGGCGCTGGGAGAGATCCAGGACGAGCGTGCCATCCCCTACCTTGTGAAGCTCGCAGATACGACCGGGGATACGCGGGTAATCCGCAGCGTGATCCGGTCGCTCGGGCAAATCGGAGACAAACGGACCAGGGGATTCCTTAGAAAAACCCTTGCCCACCCGGAATTTCCGGTCCGTGCCGAATCAGCTGCCGCCCTTACAAAAATGGACTGGACACCTGAAACCGACCGGGATGCCGTTCTCTTCAGGATCGCACAGGAGAACCCGGTTCTGATTGCGAGGAGGGGAGACGCAGCCATCCCGTACCTGGTAGATGCTCTTCTCGATGATGAGGTCATGGTACGCCTGGTTATCACCGAGGCCCTGACAATTCTCGGTGACCCGGCAATTTCTGCTCTCAAGGCTGCAGTCCAGGGAGAGAACCAGAGACTCCGGGACGAGGCTGCATCGGTTCTTTCGGTCCTGCAAAGCGAGGACCGGGATGAAGAATGGAACAGGGGCCCTGGTTCATGGGAGGCCGGGAGGCATTACCCGGTGATGAGTCCGGAAGAGATCCGGGCCGCAATCGGGAATCCTGACGAGAACATCCGTGTCGCGGCAGTCCATTCCCTGATTGCCCAGGGACTGGCTGCATCGGATTCGCTGAAGCAGCTGCTTACTGATACGAGCGATGCCGTACGGGCTGCCGCAATCTCTGCTCTCGGCCGGATCGGGGACACGTCCGCAGGAACTGCGATCCTCGATCACCTCGAAGATCCGGACGAGGAGATCCGCAGGGTTTCCGCTGAAGCGCTCGGAAATCTCCAGGACCCCTTCTCCTTATCGCCGCTTGTTGCCCGTTTTTCGGACCCGTCTCCCAGGGTCAGGACGGAAGCTGCCCGGGCAGCAGGCCGCCTGGGTACTCCTGCGATTCTCCCTCTCCTGGATGCATCCGAAAGTCAGGACCCGGATGTCAGATCGGCGGCACTCGAAGGCCTGGGAGCCCTGCGGGGCAGGACCGTTTTCCATCCCCTGATAAAGAGTCTCACGGATACCGATGCAAAGGTCAGGGTGACAGGGGAATGCGTCCTTGCAGGGCTCGCAGGGAATCCACGCATTCCGGTCATCGGCATTCTCGAGGAGCTTCTTACCCAGGGAGAACCCGTCCTGCAGCTCGCAGTTCTCGACACCCTGGCCAGAATCCGGAGCGAACCGGCAATTGGCCTGATCCGGAGTATGATCTTTGAAGACGACCAGACAATCCGTACGAGGGCCGAGGAGATTCTCAGGGACATTGCCCGGAGCGAGAGCCGTCTTCCTGCCGGGGATGCGCCAACAGCTTCCGAGATAGAAGATACCCCGGTTCTGATCCAGGCGCTCATTAGTCCGGACACCGGGGTCCGGGACGCTGCATGGGGAAAACTTCTTGCCGGAGGAAACCCGGTCGTACCACCCCTTTTTGCCGCTCTCGCAGATGCCGGCCCGGAGCTGTACCGTGAAATCCTTGCCATCCTGCGGGAGATGGGGGATCGTATCCTTGATGACTGTGTCGCCGCATTTGGAAATCCATCGGCCCGGGTCAGGCTGGGGGCGGCTATCCTGGCCGGGTCTCTCTCCCAGGGCCGTTCTGTCCTTGCTCTGGGACGGGCACTCTATTCCGAGACCTCTCCGGAAGTGCGCAGACGCATCGCAGAGTCTCTCGGACAGCTTGGGGACGAACGGGGGGTAAAACCCCTGATTGATGTCTTAGGGGACCGGGACACCGGGGTCCGTATCGCCGCTATCCGATCTCTGGGATTCCTCCGGGACGAACGGGCTGTCGGGCCACTGATCCGGGAACTGGGCGATAGCGATGAAGAGATCGTATTTGCCGCCGCAGAAGCGTTCCTCCAGATCGGAGAGATCGGACGGATGGAACTTGTCAGGGCGCTTCGTTCCGGCGATCATACCCTCAAATCCCGGATAGCCCGTATCCTCCGGGATATCCAGAGTATTCCCCGGGATCCGGTAGAAAAGGCGTACTTTCTCATCGGCCTCGAACGCTGGTACGACCTGGAAACAATTGGAAGCCCGGCACTCCGGCCTGTTGCAGAGAGCCTGAATGATCCGGATATCCACGTCCGTCTGGGGGCAGTCAGTGCCATCCAGAAAATCGGGGGAAATGGGGCGATCCCGCCACTCGTAACTGCATTGAACGATCCCTCCCCCATTGTGAGGAACCGGGTGGAGCGTGCCCTTATCACGCTCGGACCGATTGCCCGGGACCCGCTTGAACTGGCATTCCGGGGTGGTGTCTTACGGTCCCCGGAAACAGCACGGAGAATCCTCCAGAAAATTACAACGGTTCCCCCGGGACAGGTGCCGGAAGAACCGGAAAAATCTCATGAACAGGAACCCGAATCACGGCCGGATAGCCTGCCTGGGGAATACCCGGCTTCCTGAAAAAACCGGAACCCTCTTCTTTTCCAGACCGGTATCCGCATCAGGGGACGAGCACCCCGCAGCCGGTCCGGCACATTCCACACTTCCTCCGGCCCTGCGATTTTTAGCGCATAATTCCGGTAACAGCACTGCTGATCTATTAGTAAAACTTATACAACAATATGTCTAATTAACTAGACAATAAGTACCCTGGCAGAGGAAAAGGGTATCCGCAGTCTGCCGCATTACAGGGTGATTCATCTGATAGACCGCGAATTCATTACAAAATACCGGGCAGAGATCCTTCTTTGCGGAATACTTGCCTTATCGGCGTTCCTGAACCTCTGGAACATCTGGAACCAGGGCATTACGAATTCCTACTACGCAGCCGCAGTAAAAAGCATGCTCGTAAACCCGGGCATTGCATTTTTCAACTCCTTTGATCCTGCAGGATTTGTAACCGTGGACAAACCGCCCGTAGGTCTCTGGGTCCAGGCAGCTTTTGCAGCCGTGCTGGGATTCAGCGGATGGGTCCTGGTTCTTCCCCAGGCACTCGCCGGGGTCGGTTCGGTCGCTCTCATCTATCTCATCGTTTCCCGCCCGTTCGGTAAGACTGCGGGGCTCGTCTCTGCCCTGGCTCTTGCCGTGACCCCCATTCTCGTTGCTGTCTCACGGAACGGGACAATGGATACCCAGCTGATCTTTGTTCTTCTCCTCGCGGTCTGGGTCGCACTCAAAGCGGCACGGGAACGGTCGCTCCCCTGGTTCCTCATCTCGGTCGTTCTTCTCGGGATCGGGTTCAATATCAAGATGATCCAGGCATATATCGCTGTCCCTGCCGTTCTTGCGGTATATTTCCTGGGTACCACTGACTTTGCCTGGAAAAAACGAATTCTTCACGTGGGGCTCGCCATCGTTGTCCTCCTTGCGGTCTCCCTCTCCTGGGCTGTCGCAGTCGATACGATTCCCGCAGATCAGCGGCCGTATATCGGTGGCAGCGGCGATAACACGGTTCTCGGCCTCATCGTCAATTATAACGGCCTCCACCGTCTGGAAAGTGATGGGATGGGCGGCATGGGCGGAAGTTCCGGAACCGGAGGGCCGGGCACGTCGGCAACCGGACAGCATGGCCTGGAACCGGGCAGCATGGCGGCTGCTGCCGGCCAAGCCGGTTCCTCATTTACTGGGCCGGGTGGCAGCCAAGGTACGTCCGGCAGTACCTCCGGAACCAGTATGGGCGGTTCGGGCGGGTCTCAGGGAGGAGTGGCATCTTCCGGGCAGGGGCCGGGACTGCAGCAAGCGTCATCCGGAATAATGAGCGGATCGTCCCCGGGCGGGGGCGGAATGAACGACGGCGGAAGCCCGGGTATCTTCCGGCTCTTCGGGGAAGGTCTCGCGGGACAGATCTCCTGGCTCCTTGCGTTCGCCCTTATCGGAATCCTTGCCTGGGCGCGGAAACCGGATGTTCCCTCACTCAAAGGGCTCGAAGAGGCAGGGTTCATGAGCGAGAAGGGGCTCACTCTCATCGCCATGCTGCTCTGGCTCATTCCCGGTCTCCTGTACTTCAGTTTCACCACCGGGTTCTGGCATACCTATTACATCGCGACGATAGCCCCCCCGATTGCGGGACTCGTCGGGATAGGGGCAGCCGGGCTGTACCGGAAGTACCTGACCGGCGATCTGGCCAGCTGGCTCCTTGTCATCGCGCTCCTCGTAACCGGGCTCCTCCAGGCCCTGTTCCTTTCCTATGATGCGGAATGGTCCGGCCCGCTGGTCCCGGTCATCATTATCGGAACACTCCTCTGTGCCGGACTTCTCGCCGGAATCCGGGTCCGGAGAACAGCAGTACTGGAAAACCACAGGACGCATATCGCCTGTATCGCAATCAGCATCCTCTTTATCGCGCCCTTTGTCTGGTCCTGCACGCCCCTGATGTACGGGAGCGGGAATATCCTGCCTACGGCGGGGCCGCAGGGCTCCCGTGGCGGCGGGAGCATGCCCGGAGGATCGACGCTCTCAGGTATGGCAGGAATGGGGGGCCCGGGAATCTCCGGCATGGACAACAGCAGTTTCGCCCGGAATATGCCAGACCAGAACCAGCTAGACAGGCAGGGGAACAATACACGCTTCTCTGACC
>JBDKRP010000020.1:0-8237 GCA_039683275.1 Methanoregulaceae archaeon
TTCATCACCGGTCTCACGCTTCTCCTTTTGGGCATTTCCCTGTTCGCCGGTATCCTGATCCCGTGTGTCCTTATCCTGAAGCCGTTCGTTTTTCTCACGGTAAGCAACGCCCTCCAGGAAGGAACCGGGCTTCTCTGCGCAGTTTCCTGCTTCCTTGCGTACCGGCTCTCTGCCCGGAAACGGATGCTCCTTCTTGCAGCATTCGGGTTTCTCGGGTGGACCATATCCAACCTGTTCTGGTTCTCGTACCGGGTCCTGGTAAATATCCATCCCCAGTACCCGACCATTTCGGGCATAGGTTTTCTCGGGTTCTTCCTGTTTCTCGCTCTGGCGTTCCGTACGGAATTCCGGAATTATGGGATTCCTCCCGGCCAGGCCATCATTCTTTTCGCAATTTTCCTGGGAGTCCCCCTCCTCAACCTGGTAATGAACGGCCTGACAACGGGACCGGTTTTCTTCCTGCTGTACTTCCTATTATCGGCCTACCTGATCGGAACTGCACTACAATGCCGGATCTACCGGTACAAAATACTCTTCCTGGGAACAGCAGGGTACTGTTGTGCGGAGATCCTGTACATCATCCGTGAAACAATGATCTACAGGGACACACACCTGTTTTCACTTCTGTTTATCTCCGGTCTCCTGGTAGTGATCTCGTTTGCGGTCATCCAGATAGGACTGTTCCGGTACCTCAGGGAAGAACGGGAGAAACCAGATCCGGGAACGGAATCCTGATACCGGGATCTCCTGATCAGCCCTTCTCCGGGCTATGGATCAGCGTGAGAAAATCGACACGGTACGCCATAAGCAGCCCCTGGAACAGCAGGAACGGGATGACAAGCCCGAGAAGTATCCCGTAGGGAAGGACTCCCGGAAACACGAGGAGATTGTAAAAAGAATGGGTGGTGACCGCTATCGTGAAAAACCCAAGAATGATAACCGGAAGCAGGCTCCGTTCGACCCCCCGGGAGATCACGATCCCGTACCCGATGATTCCGGAAGTGCAGCCATGCATCAGGGATGTTGAGAGCGAGCGGGTCAGGACGGCAACCAGGAATTCCGCGGAGGGAAGAGATCCCGCAGGGGGAACCAGGGTATAATTTTCCACAATGGAAAATCCGATTCCCGCTGCAAATGCATAGACCAGGACATTCCGATCCGGGGTCTTTTCTGTAAAATACGCAAGGACAATAATCGGGAGGACCTTGAAAATTTCTTCAATAAACGGGGAGACGTTGATAACCAGATATTGTGTATCGGGAATAACCGGCCGGATAACCATCTGGTTGAGAAAGAGGGCGGGAACTGCAGCAATCGCACCCCAGGCAAGAAAGAGAAGGACTTTCCTGTTAACTGACCCCACAAATGCCGAGATCGCGAGGACCGGAAGAAGATACATGACGATAAATAGCGGATCCATGTCGTGCTGCTCCCTGGTGTTTTCCTGACCCGGTACCCCGGATTCGCAATCTTCAGGTGCGTTTCATTCCGGATTCCGTCAGGAAAGATAATAATAATTGGGATTTCCTGACGGTCAGCCCGGACGGTTGGTGCAATAAATGTTTAACTTATCGCCATATTCAAGTGATCTGGTGACGGAATTGTCCTTGTACAGCACCTATGCCTGAAACGCCAGCCCGCGTACCTGAACCAGAGTCCTGAAACCGGAGGAGAAACCTGCCGTCCCGAAAAAGGCGGGAAACCGGCCTGCACCGGATGAGGCAGGATAGCATTTCTTTAGTGTATCTCAGAGTGAAAATTTTTTTTCAGTCAACAGTCCCTTTAAGACCTCATTGCACAGATCTAAACAAAACTGTACGTGTGCACCAGGTTTCCTGAAAGCACGGGGGGCAGAGTTCTCTCCTTCCCCAGAAAGAAGTCTGTCCGGCGCATTGTACCAGAGATCGAATCCGAATGAGGTGTGACATGGAAAGCCAGACGAAAAATCCAGATGCCGGATCCCTTTCCGCAGGAGCGAAAGGGTTCCTGAACAGTCCCGGTCCCGCGACAGAAACCCCCTTTACCCGGGCCGTACCGTCGCAGTCAGAATTCCCTGAAGAGGTAATCCTCCTGGAACCCGGGCAGGAAAAGGCGCAGACGATTGTAAAAGCTATATCCAACCAGAATGCCGGTGAGCTGCTTCAGGTTCTCTCCGGGGGCCCGATGAAGCTCTCCGATATTGCATCCCGTCTCGGGATGTCCATTAATGCGGCAAAATATCATATCGACAACCTGGCGGATGCAGGCCTCATTGAGGTCGCCGATACCCGGTACAGCGTGAAAGGCCGGAAAATCAAGATATACCGTCTGAAAAACCAGGTATATATTGTCGCTCCCCGGGCTACCGGTGGAACGGATCTGCGGACGATGCTCCTGAAGTACGCAGCGGGAGTCGGGATTTTCATGGGCCTTTTCCTGGCACTCTTTTACCAGCCGTTCCTGGCATTTCCCGAGACCAGCGTCAGCCTGTCCGGAGCGCTCGGCAGTACCCAGGCAGCGGAAATACCTGGCGGGTACCCGGTCGATATTGTCGCGCCGCTTGTTATTGCAGGGGTTGTAACGCTCATCCTGCTTGCCCTCTATGAAACCTACGTTGCAAGGAGACAGAAACTCCAGGCACAGGAATAAGAATTCAGTTTTTTTTTGCAGAGTACCATTCTGACGACTACATTCTCCCGGGAATTTTAAAAGAAATCACCGGGCAGGCACTCCCGGGGGGCTTCGGCAAAGCCTCCACTCCACGCCGTTTGGGGCCTCCCTTCATGCGACAGAACCGGGAAGCCTGTCCCGGATCAAAAATCGATTCTCTTCAAAGCGAGGACACTATTTTTCTGTCATTGTCAGGTCCTGTTTTTTATCCGATGTATTCGTCTGAATACAAATTCTCGGGTTGTCGTCCGATAATGACGATACCCTGTTTTTCGGGTATCGTATGCAGTTGCCCTTTTTATTCATGAAGGCCGCTTGCGGCTTCAGGAAATACCTTCCTGAATCAGGTAGTTTCCGGCTCCCGTTCGCCCCGTCTCAGTATCCCTGTACTGGTTCCACGTTCCTCCGGACCGGGAATAGTCATGCTCCCGGAAGCGGGGACCCGGGGTTCCGGCAGATCGAAAGCAGGCTCCGGATGGGTGGGGTTCATTTCCAGGGGAACCGTATTCCGGCCATGTCTCTGCATACCATACAGGAAATAAATAGTGAGTCCGATTGCAAGCCATACCACAAACAGGAGCTGCGCGAGGAGCCCGAGACTGAGAATGAGAACCAGACAGGAAATGATGCAGCAGGCAGGTATCCAGGGTACGAGCGGACAGCGGAACGGCCGGGGTAACTCCGGATGTTTTTTCCGGAGCAGGATGACCCCGCACCCGACAATCATGAACGCGGCAAGGGTCCCCATATTGACGAGGCTTGCAACCGATTTCAGCGAGATGAGCCCTGCGAGCGCCGCGACAATACACCCGACAAGCAGCGTGGCTTTCACCGGGCTTCCCGATTGGGGATTCACATCGCGGAAGATTCCCGGAAGAAGGCCGTCCCGCGACATCGCAAAAAAAATCCGGGTCTGGCCGAACAGCAGGACCAGAAGCACGGATGTCATTCCGCAGACCGCACCGATGGCTACCAGTGCAGCCGCCCAGGGAAATCCGATAAAGTTCAGGGCAAAAGCAACCGGCGCGCTTCGGGCGGCTTCCTGCTGGAACATCGTATAGGGTACGACTCCCGTAAGAATAGCAGAAACTACCACATAAAGAATCATGCAGATGGCAAGCGAGCCTATGATGCCTATCGGCAGGCTCCGCTGGGGATTTTCAATCTCCTCGGCCGCCGTAACAACGGCATCAAAACCAATGTAGGCAAAAAACACGATGGCAGCACCGGAGAAGACGCCCATCCACCCGAACGGCATAAAGGGATCCCAGTTGGCAGTGTCGACACTCCAGACACTGAGCACAACAAAGAGAAGTACGACCGCAATCTTGATCCCGACCACGATTGCATTCACCCGGGCGCTCTCCCGCATCCCGAGGACAAGAAGCCCGGTGATGAAGAGGACTATCAGGAATGCCGGCAGGTTGAATAATCCCCCCTCTGCGCCGGGAGGGGCGGTCAGGGCAACCGGAAGCGATATCCCGAGTGCCCCGGCCAGGTGAACTGCGTACCCGGACCATCCGATCGATACCGCAGCTACGGCGAGCCCGTATTCGAGGATGAGGTCCCAGCCGATAATCCACGCCCAGATCTCACCCATTGAGGCGTAACAGTAGGTATAGGCACTCCCGGCAGCAGGAACAAGGGTCGAGAGTTCCGCATAACAGAGAGCAGCAAAGATGCATACGATCCCTGATATGAGAAATGAGAGAACCAGCGCAGGACCGGAATAATCGGCAGCGGCAATTCCCGTCACGACAAAAATTCCGGTGCCGATGATAGCGCCAATCCCCAGAAGCAGGAGATCGAGGGGTTTCAGGGTTCTTTTAAGCGAATGCCGGCCGGAGGTATGGTCAATAAGCTGACTGATGGATTTTGTCCGGAATACCGGAGAGTCGCGTCCGGGAAGGGAAAAACTGGGAAGAATCCTCATGGATTACCTCCCCCGTTTCCGGGGCCGGATCGCAGGATGGAGAATCATCGGATAATAATCGTAATTGAGTCCGGAATCGGATAAATACGGCGATAACTGAAGTTTTTTTTTCACTAATGAACCGTGGCGCCCCGCGATTTCCGGGCACCTTCTTCCTTTGGCAGGCCTTCAGGAAGGGACGGTTTTTTCCGCAGTACGGATCCTTGCTGCGAAATAGATTGCAAGGCCGATACCCAGCCAGACAAGGAACCGGAACAGCGTCTCGGGGGAGAGTACCACGATAAGGAGTGCGCTGACGATGATGCAGAGAACAGGAATGAGCGGTACGAGGGGGCAGCGGAAGGGACGCCGGATTTCCGGCCTTGTGCGACGCAGGATGAGTACCCCCGCCGCTACGATGACGAACGCTGCAAGGGCTCCGATGTTTACGAGTTCCGCTATCGGATCAAGCGGAAGGAAACCTGCGGCAAGCGCAGTTGCACAACCGACAAGAAGGGTGACGTTCACCGGAGTCCCGGAAAAAGGATGCAGGTCGCCCAGTGCGCGGGGCAGGAGACCATCCCTTGCCATTGCAAAGAAAATCCTGGTCTGCCCATAGAGAGTTACAAGAATAACTGAAGTCATTCCGCAGAGAGCTCCAGTGGAAAGGACTGCGGCACCCCATGACACCCCGATGTAATCGAGAGCAAACGCAACCGGCGCTCCCGTATCCCGGAGCAGGTAATAGGGAATTACGCCGGTAAGCATTGCGGCAACAGCGACATAGAGGATCATTACGATGATGACCGACCCGATAATACACCGGGGCAGGTTTTTCTGGGGATTTTCCACTTCCTCCGCTGCGGCAAGGACTGAGTCAAAACCGACATACGCAAAAAAAACAATGGCCGCACCGGAGAAGACCCCGATCCACCCGAACGGCATAAACGGGGTCCAGTTGATGGTGCTTACGTGTCCGGACGTCAGGAAGAGGAAAAGCCCGATAACGGACACGTTGAGGAGCACGATGAGTGAGTTCAGGCGTGCGCTCTCTTTCATCCCGAGGACCAGGACCCCGGTAATAACGAGGATTATCCCCACTGCAGGAAGGTTGACAATTCCTTCGCCGACCCCGGGCGGGTTTACGAATGCCGGGGGAAGCATGACTCCTGCTTCCGAGAGCAGGTGGACCACATAGGCGGACCACCCGACACCTACGACAGAAACAGAGACACTGTATTCGAGGATAAGATCCCAGCCGATGATCCACGCCCAGACCTCCCCCATTGAGGCGTAACAGTACGTATAGGCGCTTCCTGCAACCGGGACCATTCCTGCGAATTCTGCATAGCATAACGCTGCAAGAATACAGGCAATACCGGCGATGACGAAGGATATGACCAGGGCGGGCCCGGAGTAATTTGCAGCTGCCATACCGGTTATTACGAAAATCCCGGTACCAATGATCCCCCCGATTCCCAGGAGCAGCAGCTCCCACGGCTGGATCACCCGCCGCAGCCCGGACTCCCCTTCACAGTGCTCCATAAGTTCCGCGATGGTTTTTGTCCGGAACATCGTACTCATGCGCGATACCAGCGTTTCCAGGATCATACGGCACTCCCCTTTGTATGGCTCAGTGAAAAATAACGAAAAACCGGAACACCAGCAGGATCCGGAAGCGCCGATCTGCGACCGGGTACCGAATCTTTGCAGGGGCGCTTTCCCCAAGTAACCCCTGCTTCAGGGAACGTACCACCGGAACGATTACCGGGGTTCCTCTCCCCCGAGTACCGCACCAATAAGGTTCCCTGCAATCCGGAGTGCTTCAGTCTCCTCGGCAGACCAGCAGCGGTTCGTATCATCGGAAAAACCGATGCATCCCCAGAGACAATCGTTCCGGAACACCGGGACGACTGCGAGAGAAGTCCCTCCCAGGATTTTCAGGAGTTCCCGTTCCGGTCCCCCCGGAGTTTCATCGGATGCAGCGAGCGTTTCACCCCGCATAAGTTTCTCCCGCAGGGGGGGAATTTCTGTTTTCCCCTCTCCGACCGGCAACCCGGTTTCAGGAATTACTGCCGGGGAATTTCCTTGTGCATGCCATACAAAACGCATGGCAAGCGCGGGGGACCCCGGCTCCCCGGTCCCGAACGTGAATACGGCAATATGGGTGGCCTCTATGGCAAGACCCAGGTGTTCCAGGATGTCGGGAATCCCGTAACCGGGCATTCTTTCGCCGACCTGCCCGTTCCTGCCGTGAGTTTCATTTGTCCTGAGGAACCATTCAATCGCGAAACTTATCCCGAACAGTATGGCATCCCGTTTCTGGATCTCCTGCTCGACCCGGTGTTTATACAGGGCGATCTCGATAGCGGATCTGACTTCGCGTATATTGAAGGGCTTGAGGATATACCCGAACGGCCCGACGTGTTTTGCGCGGTCTATCGTGGCATTGTCCGAATATGCGGTTATGAAGATTGCCGGAATCCCGTACATTGCCCGGATCTTTTCAGCGGTACCGATGCCGTCCAGCTCCGAACCCTCGAGAACGATATCCATCAGGACGATATCCGGGCGGATCTCCCCCGCGAGCGCTATCGCCTCGTCACTGTCCCCGGCTACCCCGGGAACATTGTACCCCATGCCGGAGAGGGTCATTCTGAGATCCTCGGCTACCACAAGTTCGTCCTCAACGACAAGAAGCGTCGGTGCTGCCATGTCAGGCTCCCCGGTTCCCGACCGGGACGGTTATCGTAAACTTTGTCATCCCGTCAGATTCCAGATCTACTGTCCCCCTGAGCTGTTTTACCCAGGTTGCAATGAGCCGCAGGCCGAGGGATTCGGATTTCCTCCAGTCTTTACCGGGAGCGAATCCCACCCCGTTGTCCGCAACCGTAAAGATATACTGCGGACCTTCCTTTCGTCCGTTAATCGTTATTTCCCCGCTGCGGCCGGCAGGGAAGGCATGTTTGAGCGAATTGGAGACAAGTTCGCTCATGACAAGGCCGAGGGGGATGGCACGGTTGATATCGAGATCCAGGCCGTCGACATTAATCGCGGCCCGGATCTTTGCCGGGTCAACGGCATAGGACTGGAGCATCGTTGCTATCAGGTGCTTGAGGTACCCGGAGAAATCGATGGAGGCAAGATCTGATGACTGGTACAGCTTCTCATGGACGAGCGCCATGGATTTAACCCGCATCTGGCTGTCGTTGAGAGCTTCCGCTGAAGCTTCATCCCGTGTTTTCATTTCCTGGAGGCTGAGAAGGCTGATAATTATCTGGAGATTGTTTTTCACCCGGTGATGGATCTCCCGGAGCAACACTTCTTTTTCCGAGAGGGAGTTCTGGAGTTTCTCTTCGGTCTCCTTGCGGGTTGCAATCTCCTTTTCGAGAAGCCCCAGGGTCCCGGCAAGTTCCGATGTCCGAGCTGCCACCCGTTCTTCCAGTCCGGAATTGAGACGTGCGAGATCCTCCTGGGCTTTTTTCCGCAGGGTTATGTCCTGGAGAATCGCTATGAAATATTTCGGGCTGGTCTCACCATCCCTGACAAACGAGAGCGTAAGATCCACCCAGACCGGGGAGCCGTCTTTTCTCGTGCAACTGATCTCAGTTTTGTAGGCAACAAGCGCCCCGTTCCTGACAATATCCGCGAACGAATTGTTGTGACTGGAATTTTC
>JBDKRP010000021.1:0-122734 GCA_039683275.1 Methanoregulaceae archaeon
TCGTCAACATCATGGAGTCCGAGGATCTCAATGCCATCAAGGCTAAGATCACCGAACTCAAGGCTAAGGATCCGGGCGCATTCGGCGCTGACCCGATCGTTGTTGAGGTTAAGGAAGCTGCCGGAGGGGCAGAAGTCGCCGCAGCCGGTGCCAACCCCCAGTACCTCGAAATCGAGAAACGTCTCGACAAGATTGAGAAGAAACTCGAATTCGTGGACGCAGAAGTTGCCCAGCGTGTGGGCAGGAAAATCGGGCGCGATATCGGGATACTGTACGGCCTTTCCGCAGGACTGACCGTATTTGTAATCCTCATATTCCTGCTGCCCAAACTGAAGGTATTGTTCTAATGGAGGTGTGAAAACATGTTCAGATTTGAAAAAGAACAGAAGGTCTGGGACTTCAACGGGACCATGATCGGTGGACAGCCGGGAGAATACCCGACAGTTCTCGGCGCATCCATCTTCTACAACAAACATGAAGTAGTACTTGATGACCACAAAGGGAAGATCGACAAGCCCAAAGCCGAAGCACTCTGGAACCGGTGCCAGGAACTCTCCGATATGACGGGAGTCCCCCACTTCATCCAGATCATTGCTGAATACGGCGAGGCGTTTGAAAGCTACTTCTCCTGGTTCGACAGCATCGACAACAAGACCGCGTTCCTGATGGACTCCTCGGCACCGACCGCACTTGCCCACGCATGCAAGTATGTAACCGATGTCGGGCTCGCCCACCGAGCGATCTACAACTCGATTAACGGTTCGATCCCGCCCGAGAACATCGAAGCACTGAAAAACAGCGATGTGGATGCAGCAATCGTTCTTGCATTCAACCCCGGTGACCCCTCAGTCGTTGGCCGTGAGAAAGTGCTCACGGAAGGCGGTGTTGCAGGTCAGACCAAGGGTATGCTCCAGATCGCAGAAGAGTGCGGCATCAAGCGGCCAATCCTTGATACTGCGGCAACCCCGCTCGGTATCGGATCCGGAGGTTCCTATCGTGAGATCCTTGCCTGTAAGGCAATCCACGGCTACCCGACCGGTGGCGCATACCACAACATGACCGTTTCCTGGACCTGGCTCAAGCGCTGGAAGGGTACAAGCAAGACCCCCTCCGTTCTCGCTGAAGGCTACAAGGGGAAAGACCTCCTGATGGAACAGATGGGTCACCACTATATCGGTGGAATGGACGGTATCCGCCAGGCTGCCTGGTCAGCACCCGACATCGGCTGCAACATGATCGCAAGCACCCTCGGTGCAGACTTGATCATGTACGGACCGATCGAAAATGTCGAGGCAATGATCACCGCCCAGGCATACACGGATATCACGGTTCTCGAGGCAACCCGCCAGCTCGGTATTGAGTGCAAATCTGAGAGCCACCCGATCTTCAAGCTGATCTAAACAGCTGAAGAAACGGAAACTCTTTTTTATTCTTGTATCCGGTTTCACCTCACCCCTTGAGCCTTGTTTATCCAGGATCTGATGGCCATGCTCACTTGGATGCCGCTGACTTCGGGAAAAATCACGAGTCTGGTTTTTTCTCGAAAGCCATGAAATGAACGGTCACATAACAACCGGAAAGCTCAATCCGGAAATTTCCCGGCTTATAGAGAATAAACTCCTGATAACCTGATGGGGTGGCATAGGGACGGGCCCATCCCTGCTGAAATTCAACAACACCGGTATCTGAGTTTATCATGGTAACCTTAAACCATGCATATTCGTAGGGACGATTCACAACGGCGGTATCAATCTTTTTCTGGGCATCTCTCGGGGAAAACCACTTTACGTCCGTGATATTCAGAGGTACTACCCGGTATGCAATTATCATAGGTGCCCTCGTGCAATTGAGAGAGATAATTTCCCCGGACATCTCATACGTAGCGGAATTATTAATTTTCAGGAGATACCTGCTGGTATTAAACGAAGCATCAAAACCGGGAGGTGGCACGAGAGGAGCATCTGATTCAGAGGAACTGACATCACCCGGTGAAAAAGACAGGTTTACCCGGGACACATTCTTCGGCTGGGGAGATACCGCAAATCCCGGTTCATCAGAGATGTTCCGAAAGGGAGTTCCCATACTACCCGGAAAATCGGAAAAAGTAATGTTTTTCTCATTCTGAATTTCCGAGTGATTTGTTATCGGAACCGCATCTTGCCCGATCCCTGGCTGGAGAACACTGATGAGAAGAACGATCAGGAAGAATCCGATTATTGGTGCAGAAAGGGAAAAAAATCCCTGATCTGCTATAGCACCGGAATGTCGGGGAATCTTTTTCACGAGTAACATTATTTCCTTTCAGGACATGAGATTTGCGAAGGGCAATCTTACCCAGGGAATGAGAGAACTCGACTAACCTGGGGAATATTTCTCGATTCAGCGGTCAATAAATAAAAAGCTGCAAGACCTTTCCAGGGCCCCCACAATTCGGCAATCTTCCGGGCTTCCCTGCTATCAATGATCTGTCCGTGACGGTAATATTTCCCGATCACGCGGCGGATTCCCAGGTCGTCCGCCGGAAATGTTCCCATCTGGCCAAGAGATCGAAGAACCGTGAACTCCGCAGTCCATTTTCCGACCCCCCGTAATTCACAAAGTTCGTCAATGATTCGAACCGGGTCATGGAAAACCAGATACCGGTTCAGATCCAGGGAACCTTCGATAATCCGGGTGGCAATATCCCGGATATATTCCCCTTTTCGTACACTCATTCCACAGGCCCGGTACTCTTCATCAGATGCCTTCGCAAGAACTTCCGGCTCCGGAAACAAGAAAAAAATATCACTGCCAACAGTCACTTCCCGTCCAAACTTCCGGATGATCTGCTGCACCAGCCGCCGTGCGACCTGGATTGCAATCTGCTGTTCCAGAATCGATTCAACGAGCGCTTCAAAGATCGTCAGTGTCCGGGGAGGTTTGAGGCCAACAAGGGAAGTTACGATCCGGGAAAGGACCGGATCGGACGAGACATCGCGGTAAAAATTCCTGAGATCCAGATCCGCATTCAGAATATGCCCGACGACACGCCTCACTTCAGCTGCTTCGCTTCGGGGAATTGATGCTGATTCACCGGATTGTATCCTGAGATGGAGAACCGGCTTCCCGATAGATCCGCTTCCGGTGATCTCCACAAGAAACGCCTGGTTTCCTGCAGATACCGGTTGAAACAGGATACCGTCCCGGAAAATCCTGACCCGTGGATCACCCGGGGAGAAGATCGCCGCGCTCAGGGTAAAATCGTACGGAGGAACCGGCCGGATCTGGGAATGCATGAATCAACCTTAAAGAAAGGAAATGGTGGGAATCTACAAAAATCAATCAGATGTTTCCCGGCCCCATGAACTGCTGCCGGGGAACAAATGCACCTTCGATAAGATCTTTCCTGAACGCAGAGGGAACTTTCCCGGTCTTTGCATAGGTATACAGAGTTACCATGAAAATGCCCTGCATCGCAGCGTAAAGAACACTAAGAACTGCAATCAGAATAATAAAGAGTGCGATTGCTGCCATGATCAGAATGGCGTTTCCGGTCATGAACGCCCCGATAAGAAGAAGTACCCCAACCGCACCGACAGCAATAAAAACGAGCGCTATAGAGATGCTGCCGATAGCACTCTCTCCCCAGGTCTTCCTGAAGAGGGCGAAAGATTCCTTGAGGGAGGTTGCGACTCCTTTCTCCTCAAAAACCATAACCGGAAGCACAAAGAGCGTAACAAGGCTCCAGATACCCCCGATAAGAGCTGTTGCAATCTGTCCAACAAAACCGGCCCGGTCTTCTATAATCCGGAGAATAAGACCCACTGTTGCAGCAATAACCGCCCATACAAAAATACTGCTGATATGCCGGGTCGCATTTCCGAGGCTTTCTCCCACAGTCATATCCTTTCCCTGGAGCCGGGCATTTACACAGGTAATCAGGCCCACGTTAAAGAAAATAACGACAAAGTAACTGACCAAATAGAAGAGGAAGAGCATGATGAGAGAGGTTATAGGCCCCAGCGTATTCAGGGCAAAGCCACTTCCCGTAATAACTATCGGAAGTATGAATGAGACGACGATGAGCAGGGTGATGATCCCGGAGAGAACCGGGAAGAGGAGGAGCTTTTTATCATCCATAAGTACCCCCCAACTCGTCTTTGCAAGTTCGATAGAAGTACCAATTTTATCCCAAAACATAGATCTCCGTTTGATAGCTGGTATAATGAAGATTGCCAGCCTGTGAAAGCCGCGCAGAATCGGCAAGAATTGCAGCTACGTCAGGTTCATGAAAAATTGGGAGACACCACTCATTGGGAAAATCGCAAAAAGGATTAGTGACCGTGTTCTTTGCGTGATGAAGAACCGGCAGGAACCGTGCAGGGGCCACTGCTCGGAACGATAGTCACCGAACTCTTCGCAATCTTGGATTCGAGGGACGACTTCATCCGATCAATCGTTTCCTGTACTTCGCACATCTTGCGCTCCCCTTCAAATTCGAGAAAGATCTCGATGTATACATTTGCGCCGCTTCTCCGCGAGCGGACTCCATGGAGAGCTTTGTAGTCATCGAAAAACTCGGCAAGCTCCCGCACTATCACGATCTGGAGCGATTCATCCAGGGTTTTATCAAGAAGATCGGGGAGTGATGAGGATATAACCCGGTACCCGGAAAAGAGAAGGAATCCGACAATAACAAACGAAGCAATCGGATCAATATACACGGACCACGTGTATCCCTGAAGGAGTACCGACAGGACCAATGCAACGAATACAGAAAGATCGGAGAAGGCCTTGGTCCGGAACAGGCGCCACTGGGATTCCATGATAGGGGAGTGTTCTTTTCTGGCAATCCGGTAATTCTTGATCCAGAGCCAGGTGTTGACAGTGACCCCGATGAACATCAGGAAGATACCGAGCGCAGCCCCTCCGATACGGAGCTCTTCAGGGATCATAATTCGGTGGACTGCCGTATAGAAGACGAGAATGAGCGAGATGAACATCACGGCGCCGGTGACGATCCCCGTCATGTTCTCGAATTTGCCCATCCCATAATCGTAGGTTCCCTGCCCACCTTTTGCGAGTTTCCGGAGCGTAAGCCAGGCAAAAAATGTCGCGAGAATCTCGTTCCCGCACTTGACCACATCTGCAAACATCGTGATCGAGCCTGCGAGGATCGCAGCGGCGATATCGGGAAGCCAGAGAAGAATATCAATGGCAAGACTGATAAAAACGGTATGAGCTTTCTGCTCCGGCGTTACCGCATCGTCATTCCCGGGGAGTTCTCCCGATTCAGCGCTTGACATGGATGCCCTCAGTTTATTCTGCTGAATGCAATAATAGGCATCGGTGCAAATACGGAATCGGGAAATGCTGTCAGGATATTTCGGGGAACTTTTTTCTGCTCCGAATGACGTACACCTCAAGAAGATTACCTGTGCCACTGCCTTTTGAACCTGCGGGGATGGGCCATCTCAGGCTCCCGAATCGATTTACCCGTTCCGGTACCTGGGAAGGCCTCGCGGCTGAAGACGGAAGCGTTACCGGAGATCTCATCCAGGCAACCGTGCGTCTCGTACAGGGTGGTGTCGGTCTTATTATAACCGGTTTTGCCTCCGTGAGCCCGGGCGGATCATCAGGTTCCCGCCACCTCTCACTCTGGGATGACCGGTATTCTTCCGGCCTTTCATCCCTTGCGAGGGCGGTGACCGGAATGGACGGGAAAATCGTTCTCCAGGCAGGCCATGCCGGCTGCTATTCCCGGGGCTGCGGATCTCAGGATACTATCCGTCCTGGCCCTTCAACGATTTCCCTTCCCTGCGGCCCGGAAGTCCGTGAAATGACCTGCAGGGAAATACACGATTGTGAGGAAGATTTTTGCCATGCGGCCGGGATTGCGAAACGGGCTGGGTTCAGCGGAGTCCAGATCCATGCGGCCCACGGGTACTTGCTGAGCGAATTTCTCTCGCCCTTTTACAATCACCGGACCGATACATACGGGAGGTCTCCGGCGGGGCGGGAGAGGTTCCTGTGCGAGGTCAGCCGGGGAGTGCGGGATACCGTGGGCGACCGGTACCCCGTACTCCTGAAAATCAACTCAGACGATTACCTGCCCGGGGGTTTTTCCCTTCCTGACCTCTCCGATAACATCCTGTCGGTTTTCCATGAATCCATCGATTGCATTGAGATTTCAGGAGGATCCCAGGCGGCCCCGGTCCGGTTCTGGCCGATTCGTCCAGGCAGGATCGGCGAAGGGCATGAAGGCTATTACCGGCGTGCCTCCCGGGCATTCCGGGAGAAAACCGATGTCCCGGTCGCGCTTGTCGGCGGGATCCGGTCAATTGGGACCGCTGAAGGATTCCTCTCTTACGGAATCGCCGATTTCATCTCGCTCTCCCGGCCGCTCATCCGGGAACCTGATCTTGTGCAGCGCCGGCAGTCAGGAAATCGCCGCATTTCTTCCTGTCTCTCTTGCGATTGTTGTTACCGGCGGTTCGTGGAAGGCCGGGGATTTGGATGCGAAATTGAAGAACGCACGAAAAACCAGGCTTCTGTAACAGAATACAATAATTCAATTCCTTCCGGGGGAAACAATGGGTGAATGGGTCTCATCAGGCGGCGCAACGTGACGGAATCTTCAGGTAATATGATTCAATCCCCGAAGAAGAGACGTCTTTCTCTCAGCGTCGGTGCCAAAATCTTTCTTCTCCTTCTCATCCTCTCGGTCAGCGCTATGGGGCTCATTGCCATTATCGCCCTCTACACCATTGGAAGCGTAGGAAATTCTGCAGCTGCCAGCAGTACAAGTCTTGGGGACCGGGCGGTTGAGGACAGCAAAGCCGCCCTGGAACAGTCTGCGGAGATCCATCTTCTCAAGCTTGCATCTGATCAGGCAGATATCAGCGATACACTCTTCCAGAAAGTTGCAGCAGAGACCACGATGGTCGGGGGATATGCATCGTACCTCATGGACAACCCGGATGCCGATCTGGACCCTGCGGATTCCCACGGGATGCTGCGGTCGACGGTTTTTCTTGTACCGAACGTAAACAAAGCGGATGTATCGCTGGAGTCCGGGCTTCTTGAAAATATGGATGTTATTTTCGAGCAGGTCGCTTTAGCAGACCCCCATATTACGCATATTTACATTGGTACCGGCTCCGGGATTATGCGGGTGTACCCGCCAAGTGATCTTCCTTCGACATACGATCACCGGACCCGGAGCTGGTTTACCGCAGCGGGACTGAAAGGAAATATGACCTGGTCGGAGCCTTATATCGATGCCGGGGGACGCGGGCTGATGGTCACCTGTTCGGTTCCGGTAAAGAGCGAAACCTCCAGATGGGAATGGGTCGTAGGGACCGATGTAACAGTCGAGACGATCAACCAGAAGATCATCTCAACCCAGATCGGGGAACGGAGTTATGCATTCCTGCTCGATAATAAAGGCAATGTAATTGCCCGGCCCGGGCTTTCGGCAAACGATACCCGATGGGACGAGACGTTTGCATCTGAAAACGCACTCGAGAGCACCAATCCGGAATTCCGGGCTGTGGCCGTGAGAATGGTTGCCGGAGATACCGGGGTAGAGTCCGTTACAATTGGCGGGGAAGAAAAATATGTAGCGTTCGCCCCCATCAAGTCAACCGGCTGGAGCGTTGGGATCGTGGTTCCGGTATCGAGCGTTACTGCGCCGGCCCGGGCTACCGGGGCAAAGATCTCTGCGATCTCCTCCGAAACGAGTTCAGACATCCGGGACAGCATAACCTTCATGAACCTTGCCTTCATCGCTATCTTTGGGATCCTCATCGTTGTTGTGGCACTCTGTTCGGTATGGCTTGCCCGGTACATTACCGGCCCGGTCCGTGCCCTCAAAGAGGGATCAGCAGCCATCGGAAACGGAAACCTTGATGTGGTGGTGAAAGTGGACTCCGGGGATGAGTTTGAAGATCTTGCCAATTCCTTCAACACCATGACTTCTGATCTGAAAGATCATATCGAGGAACTCCGCAGAACGACCGCTGAAAAAGAACGCATGACCCGGGAACTTGAACTCGCGAAGGGAATCCAGCAGAGTTTCCTTCCATCTTCCATTCCGCATATCGAAGGTGCTGACCTCGCTGCAATCAACCTTCCAGCGCTTGAAGTCGGGGGAGACTTTTACGATTTCATTCCGATCACCAAGGACAACTGGGGGCTCGCAATAGCAGATGTCTCAGGAAAAGGTGTCCCTGCCGCACTCTTCATGGCACTTTCCCGTACACTCCTTCGGGCAAGTGCAACCCGGAACCCGACCCCGATTGATGCTATCATGCGTGCGAACCATCTTATCGCGGAAGATGCCCGTAGCGGGATGTTTGTAACGCTCTTCTATGCCATTCTTGAAGCCAAGAACCGCAGGCTGGTGTACGTGAATGCAGGGCACAATCCTCCGCTTCTCTTCCCAAAAGATGGCGGGACAGTAAATCTGCTCAAGGCTGAGGGAATTCCTCTCGGAGTCCAGGAAGATATGAACCTTGAGGAACAACACGTCATGCTCGAAACCGGGGATATCGTCGTTCTCTATACGGACGGGGTTACGGAAGCTATGAACGAGAACGAAGATTTCTTCGGGGACGAACGGCTGGCAGCGGTTGTCCGCGACAATGCAACGAAATCTGCCCAGCAGATCCTTGATGCCATACGGGATGCGGTCCTGACATTTGCAGGAGACCGCCCCCAGTACGATGATATTACTCTTATGGTCCTCAAATTGCGGTAACCAGCACCATATTACGTACTTCTTTTAGGAGGAAGACATTCCATCCCGGTGGGGCCAACCGGGTGCCAAGCAGAGCAGAGTGTCAGATCCGATCATGAAAAGACCTTTTCCAACCACGGCATTACTCTAATTTCCCTAGTACAAGTAACAGGAATGAAGGGAACACCCGTGACATTACAATACTATTAAAAATTTTAATGGTATTGAAAATCTCTGTTCAGAAAATGATATTACTCCTGCACAGTGACTACATTATGTGGAGGAAGTCTGTAAAAACGGTCAGGCCAGCCCTCCCAAGAAAGGCATGACCCCAAAATAAGTCTCATGTATCACCAGGGTCATGCCTTATAACCACCCTTCCTGGCGTACTTTAGAAATTTTTCACGTTACGTGGCAGAATATCGTTTTTTTCAATACTACCTCATCCGGATCACAAAGTACTCTTTCGCACGACACTAAGCGAAATAGCAAGACCGAGAAGGGCCAACATCAGCGCAGGGTAACCGGATAATCCACTCTTCTGAGTACCGGCCACCGTAGGCGAAGAGAGATTCACGGATACCGCATCTCCAGGTTCGAGCGCAACCTTCGTCTCAACCGGCTGGTACCCATCCAAAGTAGTAGCAACCGTGTGATTACCGGAAATCAGGTTTCCGACACTTGCCGGACTCACACCGGAATTCACGCCATCAACGCTGACCGTCGCCCCGACAAAGCTGGTGTTGACCGAGATTTCACCGGGAAGTGGCATCAGCGTCGCTTCAAGGGTGGTTCTCTCCCCGGAAACAACCTTCGCTTCCATCGTGGTATTTGCGTAACCATACCTGGCGAGTGTCAGCGGGTACGTCCCGACAGTGAGGTTGCGGACTTCGAGAGGAGTAGTACCATAGTACGTCCCGGCAAGGAAAACCCCGCTCAGGGAAGGATCGGACCTGATAAAGAGTGAGCCGGTGGGGGCAGGAGTCGGAGCAGATATACTGACCACGGGGGATGCAAAGGTAACGGAAATCGTACCGTAATCATATCCCGCCAGATGAGACCGGTCTGCCGGGCCGTCAATTACCCAGACGGTATAGGTACCGGAATCTAACCCCAGGTTCTGGGTGTTCCAGGAATACGACCATTTCCCGGAGATGACGTCAACCTGGGTAAAATATCCTTCATCCGCACGCTGGTTGACATTATCAAGTGAAACCCCGTTCGCCGGAAGGTTTGGGCCCGTCAGAAACAGGTACACGGTGTTTGTCCCGGACGCGTAACCGGAAAGGGGTATCGTGCTTCCGATAGAAGACGAAATACCGGATACCGGACCGATAAAGCCCAGAATTGCAAGAATCATTACAGGGAGGACGCACTTCCTCCATTCGGATATGCCACTTCTTTCTCGATTCATTCGGTGATCCCTCCTACGACGGGTAGTTCAATATAAACGATAAATGAAATAATCTCCCATACTGTGTTCGACTTGATCATAATCTGCAAGAAGGTTGCGGCAATTGCCGTGATCAAGTAATTTCTTTTTCAGGATCTCAAGACCACAACTATGTTCCACGAGTTTCCTTATCTCGTTGTTTGCATCCCGGATTTCTTTGATTTTCATACTTTTCAGGACATCCGGGGGATAGGAGTGAATATCAAAGTAAGCGAACATTGTTTCAAGACAGATGAACCAAAGTTTTTCTTCGACCGCGCTCCTAGCTGCCTGAAGTGCTTCATCGTCAGTGAGTACAAGATATGCTTCATCGTTCCCATAGAAAAATGCCGGGAACCCGTACAGGGTACCAGTGGACTGCCGTACCTTATCCGGTGTCGTTCCAAGAAAGGTCGCAAGTGACTCCATCCTCCGGAAGTTTTCCAGATCGTGGGATTCTCTATGGGGGTGCATCCTTTCTGCCTCAGGGCCCGCTGTTCCAGGCAGGGAACCGAAAACAGGTTCCGCAAACAGCAGTTGCTCTACCTGATCTCATCCTGAGGATGATTAAGGGTTTCCCGACCATGGGGTGGACGAACAGCGGACGCTGGTATATAGGACATCCCCCAGGTCCACCAAACCCATGAAGCAAGGGGACAATTCAATCGGTAAAGAGCGGTTCAAAACCCTGTTTGAAAACCTTCCCGAACTGGACAGTTATTTTGGGATCCAGGGCGCAGACCGGGCAGACATAGGTTTCCGGCAGATCCTCAAATTTCGTTCCCGGCTTAATCCCCCGATGCGGTTCCCCCCGTTTCGGATCATATACATATCCGCATACGGAGCAGACATATTTCGAGGGAGTCCATTCTTCAAAGCCCCATTTCCCTATCTTCCCTTTACCTTCCATCCCGCAGACCGGGCAGACGTACGTTTCAGGAAGATCTTCAAACAGGGTTCCTTCCGGAATCCCGTTGTGCGGCTCACCACGGAGAGGTGAGTATACATATCCGCAGATCCGACACTTGTACCGCTGTACCGGTTTTTCGACTTTTTTCTTCACAGCAATGATGGTTCACCTCATGCACGATCCTGGACAACTCATGAGTGCCCTACTGGTGAGAAGGTACTGGATCCCTATGAACGTTATGGAGGTGACACCGGGAGGGTCACAAAGCGTATGTTCATAATATCCAGATATAAGGATACCCGGTAGATGTGGAAATGAAACCGGTACGAGTGTTATTCGTGATTCTTCTTGCCGTAGTTGGGGCACTCTATCTTGTTACCCTTCTGAACCCGGTTCCGGAATATTCAGTGCCTCCCGGGGACAACGGCAATAATCCCGCAACAGCCCTGCCTTCCGTTGAGATACAGGAATATAACGGCCAGAAACTGACCTCATCGGGTTCATTTCCGGAAAACTCTATCAAAGGGCCGCAACTGGTCCGCCTCGAAGGGTACCGGCTCCGGGTATCCGGGCTGGTAAACGAGAGCCGGGAGTATACCTATGATGAAATTATCGAAGGACATCCCCACTATACCAAACTCGTTACGCTTCACTGCGTGGAAGGATGGGACGCAACTGCGCTCTGGGAGGGCGTTCTGGTCCGGGACATCCTGAATGAGACCGGGATAGGTCCCGGGGCAACTACGATCATTTTCCATGCATATGACGGGTACACCACATCCTTTCCGGTTTCCTACGTTACCGATAACGGAATTATCATGGCATACAGAATAAACAATGCAACACTCCCTACAGCGCGGGGTTTCCCCTTTGCACTCGTGGCCGAAAATAAATGGGGATACAAGTGGATCCGATGGATCGATGGAATCGAACTTTCTGACGATACCAATTACCGCGGATACTGGGAACAACGGGGTTACTCAAATTCCGGTAACCTGAATTCTTCGTTCTTCGGATGAGTGGACAAATGGAACTGCGCCCTCTCAAACAGTGGGTTTCCAGGGTTCTTCTCGTGGTTACGATCCTGCTCCTTCTTACCGGGTTCGGGATCACATACTCCCGGATTATTACTCCCCTGACTCTTGGGTTCCTGGGAAAAGCCACTTCCTACCAGATACATCTCATTCTCTGGGGTCCCTTCACAGTACTCCTTCTTTTCCATCTCTACCTGAATATAATTCCCCGAAACTTCCAGTAAAAGCGGCGCGATAATCTGGCTCCACCATCTGATTTATCCGTCGGGAAAAACAATGAATACACTACGCGCGGGTTTACCTTATGACAGATTTTGTTACTGCTGTCGTTTACTCGTTTTCGATACTCTTCGTCATTCTGGATCCGATCCTGTCCATCCCTATATTCTCTGCGATGACACAGGGGCAGACTAAAGCGGAGATATACCGTCAGGGCCTGATCGCGGTCGCAGTTGCCGGGTTCCTGATGTACATCTTCCTCTTTTTCAATTTCGTAATCTTCAGTGTTCTGGGAATTACCCTTCCGGCATTCCAGGTGGCGGGGGGATCTATCCTGTTCATTCTCGGTCTCCAGATGGCACTTGGTCTTGATATCGGGCAATCGAAAGAACACAAAAAATCCGCTGCCGGCGTGGTTATCGGGACGCCACTCCTTTGCGGGCCAGGGACGATTACCACGGTCCTCCTCCTTTCTTCTGACTATGGGATTCCTATCGTTGCTGTCGCAATCGCCCTATGTCTTCTTGCTACCTGGATCATTCTGAGGTTTGCATCGACCATCCAGAAGATTTTGGGCGACTGCGTAACCGACATCATGGGAAGGGTTCTCGGTATGCTCCTTGCAGCAATTGCAATCAAAATCATAAGCCAGGGTATCCTTGGCCTGATCGGATAATCCCCGGATTTTCCTGCATCGGGCAGCCAACTATTTTTCCCGGCACGGTACACCTGTTCATCAGAATGGTTACTCCACTTGAGAGCCGGATCTCGTATATATTCCAGGATCCCGTCCTTCTTGAACGTGCCCTGACCCGGAAGGCATACGCAAACGAGCAGCGCCATAAAAACAGGACCTGTGAGGATCAGGAGATTTTTCGAACATTGGGGGATTCCGCACTCAAACTTATCCTGACCACCCATCTTATTCACGACGGCGCATCGAGCAGGGACGAGATAACCCGGCGGAAGAAGGAAATGGAACGGGAAGAGACGCTTGCCGGTATTGGTCGCCAGATTCAGTTGGGGGTGTGAAATCCATCTGGGTGCAGGAGAGAAAAAGCAGAATGCCGGAAATGAACCCTAGGTTCTCGCTGAAACGCTGGAAGCGGTTATTGGAGCGATCTTTCTCGATGCAAGGTATGAAACAACCGAAAAATGCATCCTTCCCTGGTTCAAGGAGGATATAGCGTAAAATCCGGATTAGTATGTCGCGGGAAGGGTACTTCGGGGAAGCGAATAAATCTCAATCAGATGATGCGGGTGATATCTCTGTTTTGCCTCCCGCAGGCCGGGAACTCCGAGATCACTCTCCCGGTTAATGTAAATATAGTCCTTCTCCAGGAGAGACGCAGTTTCCGCGTTGATTGCCTTATAGATCCCTTCACAATCCGGCAACCCTTTCTCAAAATGGACAAGTGCAGTCGTTGGATTCATCCCTTCAAAGAGCGCCATGGACCCGATGACATCGTCAACCCGTATGACCAGCCCTGACAGCCCTATCTCAGCAAAATGTTTCACAGCAAAATAAATCGCATCTTTCTCATTTGCGAGAACCGGATCCGTGTCGCAGCCCTTCCACTCGCACCACTTTTTCAGGAAATCGTTCAGCTCTTTCTCGATATCCGGTGTTACCGGTTCAACCCGGTAGGAGCAGTTTTTCCGGAACTTGTTGAGTTGTCGCCGGATCATCAGGTAATTCCCACCGGATAGGCCGGCAAGATCCCGTGAAAGATATACATATTCGAAGTGGTTCCTGTCCGGTACTGGTTTAAGATCCGGAAACTCCCGGGCCAGCCAGTCTTTCGTATCGGTATCGATGACATTGATCGGCTCATCATCGCCGGTTTCGATAGCAAGATCAAGGGCTGCCCGGAAGAGGGCCGGATTACGCGGACCTATCGGAGGACGATATCTCGTCTTGCCGTTGATGGTACTTGCAAGGACAATACACCCCTCGATATATGCATATTCATAATGGGCGTAATGGTTCCAGCAGACCATATTGGTAAACGTATTGTCGCTATGGACCTGGGGATACTTTGCATAATGGGATTGGAACAGGTCCCGGTTTGCAAGAGTCACCGGCTGGAAATCACACCGTTCAAGAATGATTCTCACGCTCCTGATACACCATGGGTACATGTCCTTTCATGGGACGGAATCCAAGGGAGAGATAAAATCCCTCCATCCCGGGTTCGGCGATAAGGCTGATCCAGGTCATATCAGCAGCCTTACAGTGGGCGAGGAGCGTTTCCAACAGTTTTTTTCCGACACCTTTTTTCCGGAAGTCGGGATGAACGACAAGATCCTGGATATAGGCATCAGAAACACCATCAGATATGACCCGACCCATCCCAACAGTTCTCCTGGAAACAGGATCTATCGCAACGGCGAATACAAAACTGCCGCTTATGAGAGCCGGTAATCCTCCGGGATCCCAGTGCTCTTTCCACCAGCCTCCGGCTCGGTACAGATCAACGAGTGCCGCAGTATCCCACGATCGTACTAACCTGATTTCGATAGCGGATTCGGATGCCACTTTGCATACTCCGGAACAAGTGCGGAACTTGTACCTAGTAATCTCCGTTTGCCGCTAAATAACTCAATGGGAAGAGACGAAAAAAGATCAGGAAGTATCCCGCTCACCGGTTCTGACCCGGAGCGACACCTCAACCGGAAGCACAAACACCCGGCCGTCCCCGATTTTTCCGGTCTTCGCTGCGTTCTCAACAGCGCCGAGTGCATCCTCCATTTCGCTGTCACGGACAACGAGTTCTATGCAGATTTTGGGAAGAAGATCGACGGCCATGAGACCGCTCCGGTACGGGAGCCGGACGCCTTTCTGCTCTCCCCGGCCCATCACTTCGTACACGGTCATTCCATAGAACCCCTTCTCCTCAAGCGCCTTTTTTACGAAATCGAACCGCTCTTCCCGAATGATTGCCTTGATCAGTTTCATATCCCGGTCACCTCACCTGGCCCGCTCCCCGTGCTGGGAGAGATCCAGACCAACCATCTCTTCTTCTTCCGATACCCGCAGGCCAATGGTCATATCGATTGCTTTTGCGATGATATACGTGATTCCAAAAGCATACACCATCACGACAAGGGCTCCCACAACATTTGCAACGAACTGGTGAACATTTCCTTCGATGAGTCCCGAAACACCATTCACTGACGCTACCGCAAAAATCCCGGCTGCTATCGTACCCCAGAGCCCGCCAACCCCATGAACCGCCCATGCATCAAGGCTTTCATCCATCCCTTTTCCGATTCTCCAGAGCATGGCGTGGTAACAGAGAATGCCAGCGACAGCACCAATCAGGATGGCTGTAAGAGGGGTAACATACCCGGCCGCCGGAGTAATTGCCCCGAGACCTGCCACAGCACCGCTCACCATGCCGATGGAACTGGGACGTCCCTTTATCCAGTTCACGACCAGCCAGGAAAGTGCCCCGGCTGCTGCCGATGTATTTGTGACGACAATCGCATTCACAGCCACATCGTTTGCTGCAAGGGCGCTTCCTCCATTGAATCCAAACCAGCCAAACCAGAGGAGCCCGGCACCGAGAAGCGTCATAGGGATGTTATGGGGATCCATCGAGTACGTCCCGAACCCGGATCGTTTTCCTATAACAAGTGCCAGTGCAAGCGCCCCGAACCCTGCCGTGATATGAACCACAATACCCCCGGCAAAATCCACCGTCCCGAAGGCTGCAAGCCAGCCATTTCCCCAGACCCAGTGGGCAACCGGATCGTAGACGAGTGTCGTCCAGAGAAGTGCAAAGATCACGAATGCCGAGAGTTTGATACGCTCCGCCATACCGGAAGTTACGATTGCAACTGTAACCGCCGCAAATGTGAGCTGGAAGAGCATGAAGAGCATTGGCGCATATGCTGCATTTCCGGCACTCGCACTCACTCCACTCAGGCCAAGATAATCCAGGTTCCCGATCAAGCCATGGACATCGGGGCCAAAAGCGAGCGTGTAACCAAAGAGAATCCATTGCAGGCTGACAAGAGCAAGCGACAGGAAGGAGAGAAATACCATTGAGATGAAGTTCTTCTTTCTGACAAGCCCTCCGTAAAAGAACCCCACTCCGGGGGTCATCAGCATGACGAGGGCAGTGGCACAGAGCAGCCACGCAGTTGTTGATCCGCTGTCTACCGTCACGTTATTCCCCTCAGTTTGCAACAGTCTGCATCAGCAGAGTTACCTGGTCAGGGAAGAAACGGACATTCAGAAAAGATTTTTCATCTTTATGGAGGGTGTCCGTCCTCCAACCGATACAGAACAAGGATTTTATCCCAGAGTGTCTGGCGCAATACCCGGTATCATACTCCGACGCGCCATATTCCCACCGGGGAATATATTCTCGAGAATGCGAATTCCACATACAATCACCAAACGTAGGAAGGATAATTTGTTCCTATTTACTTAAATTTTTTGTAATTTTAAAAGAGCATCAACATCCCCTATCGAGAGAAAATGCACGGTTTCGCAATACATTGTCCGCTAATCACTCGCAGGGAGGTGCAATAGGAAATCTAAAATCAGGATGACTTGGGAAGAAGGCGGACCGCGGTGTCCACAATCTGCCCGAGCTCTGCTACTGGCCAGCGCTCGGAGTTGAGAACCAGATGATACGGGCTTAAATCATTGATGTCAATAAAATAATAAGCGTGGTACCTGATCGCTTCACATGCTTCCCGCTCAAGTGTGATCTTCTGGGCAGTACATTCATCGACCACGTGATCCCGGAAAACTATCCGTTTGACCCGGCATGCAATGGGTGCTGTAAGCCAGATCTTCAGATCCGCTTCCGGCACCATCCAGCCGGAAAGACGCCCTTCTACTATGATATTATCCCTGGACCGGGCAATCTCTGCCTGCCGGATATCAATCATCTTGTCAATTGCCGGATCTGACTCTGCGAGCTTTCCAAACGCCGCAAGATCGAGATTGTGTTCCTGTGCAAGCCCGCGAAACACCTCTCCGGCAGAGATCATCTCATATCCAAGTTGTTCCTGCAGATACCGTGAGAGCGAGGTGGTTCCGCTGCCGGGAAGGCCGCTCACGGTAATCCGCATCAGATTCCCCCGATGTTCAGGGCTTTCCTGATAACTTGGCTGATTGCAATCGAACAGATCATGTACCAGATAATCCATGCAGGGATCATGCCAAGGAGAACCGGATCCGCAAGGGTGTGCAGACCGGCAAATGGCATATTGATCATACTGGTGTCCGTTGAAAGGCGGAAGAGAAGCCAGAAGAAGATGGGAACTGTAAGGACCAGGATATAGGCCATAGGCGTGAACTGCTGCTGGGAAAGTTCCATCTGTTCAGCCATCACCTTATTGCGCCGGCTTTCCAGTTTCTTGAGGGTCTTTTCATCTTTCGAGAGAGTTGCCTCGCGGAATTCTTTCTGGAACTCCTTCATCTTGTCCTGTACCTGCGTCATTCGCTCATAATCGATAGTATATTTCTGAATTATTGAGGAGTAAAGCGCGGTCAGGGTCGAAAGGATCAGGATCAGGACGAAAAACGGGACCTGGAAATCATTGATCAGGGGACCAAATACCACATCTATCGCCGAACCCACACCAACACGAATCCACGCGATACTGTACGCAACCATCATCAGCATCACGAATGCGAGGCTGATCCAGATACCGTATTTTTTCATATCCATTCAGATTCACCTGAGGACTTCCACCATACCGGCTACCGCCCGTTCAAGGAGAAAATCCGGGTTTGTCACTATTTTCACTGTGCACCCGGTTATCATCGCATATGAGGCAGCAATAGCACGGTTGAACTGCTGATGCTCGCGGATTGCACGGGCACCTTCCACATCCCGTACCCGGCTGTCATCTCCCAGCCTGCGCATCAGGATCTGGTCGTCGTCCGTTTCTACCAGGACGATTGCGTCAGGCATGATCTCCTTGAGCACCCACTCAGGGAGTCCGGCAAGATAGCCTTTCGGGGTCTTTACCGACGCATGAGTGTCAATGAGAACATTGCCCTCAATTTTGGCAATTGCCTGGGCTGCACGCTGCTGGAGCCGTTTCTGAACCCCGCGGTCAAGGGTCCGCATCTGGTCCCGGTTTTCAACGATATGTTCCGTTTGGGCAACTTCGAACATGAATGATCCGAAGTTTATCGACTGGTAATGAATTCCCTGTTCCTTCAACTTCTGGAGCGCATCATTGATCACCGTTGTCTTGCCGACACCGGGCACACCAGTCACAACAACCTTTCTTCCGGCCATTCTCACACCATCTCCCCTACCCAAGATACGACCGTTTTTCAGGCCGTGTAAAAAGGATCTTTTTTGTAAGGGAATATCAGTCTTTTTAAAAAGATCCCGTCCGGGAATTGTTCCCGGGTTACTCTTTTCCAAAGAATGTTCGCATGAACGGGTACATTTCCATGATCTGCTGGCTTGCAATCTCCTCGTAGAGCCGGTATGTAATACTGACAGTCAGGAGAAGACCGGTACCGCTGACAGCCCCAATCACACCAAACAGGTTGGCAATGACACTGAGCACCCCGATGAACACCCCGCCGATGATGGTCACACGGGGGATATACCGGTCAAGGTACTTCTCCAGGACCTGCGGATTACGCCGATACCCGGGAATTGTCATCCCACTCAGCTGGATCTGCCGTGCCACATCCTTCGAATCAAGACCAGCCGTCTTGATCCAGAAGAGCGCGAATATCGCACCACCCACGACCATGATCGTAGTATCGATACCCATCCTGAGCAGAACCTCCCACACCGGGTGGCCAAGATCCTTAATCCACCACATCCAGTCAGTCGGACCGTTGATGGGTGCGAGGAAATACATTATTCCGTTCTCCGGGGTCTGCCCGTTAAACTTCCCGAAGATGGTAATCCCTATGTTCGAGAGGAACATCCCCACCATCTGGACGTTTGCCTGAAGGACACGGACAAGGATCATCGGGAGCACACTCGCATAGATGAGTTTGACCGGGAACCGGGCCCGTGCACCGCGTACCTGGGCATGCGCCAGGGGAATTTCGATACGGGTGGATTCAACATATACGATGATCAGGAAAATCGCGATAGTGGTAACGAATGCCAGAATATTTGTACCAAAGTACTGAAGGAAATTTGCCCCGTCAAGACCAATTGCGACGAGACGCGGGAAGAACCCGACCGGATAGGGATCCGTGGTCGGGGTCCAATTGATGAACCCGTTCACGATGGCCTGAGAAATCCCGGCTATAATGAAGAGCCCTACCCCGGAACCGATACCCCACTTGGTAACCACTTCATCCAGAAGGAAGATCAGGACACCGCCGATACAGATCTGGACGAAGATCAGGAGGGAGACAATGAGCGTATTCCCTCCAAAGAAGGTATTCGCAATGGTCGCATCGGGGATCATAAAACCCCCGATAAGGTTCGGTGCGGCCTCAATGATGATCATAACAAAGATCAGGACCTTCTGGAGGCCCATATACAGGACCTGGCCCCGGGCTTCGCTGGTATCAATATGGATAAGGTCCGCACCTTTCAGGAGCTGCAGGACGATCGATGCGGTAACAATAGGTCCGATACCGAGGTGGACAATGGAACCGCTTGTTCCGGCCATCAGTGCACGCCAGTACAGGAATACATCCTGTGAGCTTGTACTAAGTCCGAACACTGGTATGTTGGTCAGCGCAAAATAGATGACAAGAACAGCTGCAGTCCAGAGAAGTTTGTTCTTGAAATGAACATGCCCTTCAGGACTTTTGACTGCAGGCATCGCTGCAAGCAGAGGTTCCATCCGATCCAGCAGTTTTCCCATTTAGTCACCCCGGGGGGAGGTCAGACAACCAGTGCCTGACCACCCAGTGCTTCAATTTTCGCTTTGGCCTGCTCGGAAAATGCTGGGGCGGAGAGGGTAAACTTGTGGGTTACCCTGCCTGAACCGAGAACTTTCTCAACACCGATATCCGTTACATCAACCACGATTGAGTCGCCCTCTTTCCGGGCGATTCCATCTGCAATGAGAATGGACACAGCCTGATCAATGGTTCCGATGTCAATTGTAGGAACTGGTTTTGAGGTCGGACAGGTAAAACCATCCTTCCCATAGACATGTCCGTCTTCCAGGTAGAGCTTGACAAAGTGATGCTTGCATGCACCTGCCCGTCCCCGTCCACCGCGGTTTCCTGCACCACGGCGGTTCTTGTGCGTGCCTCCGCCACAGGTCCGGGACCCGCGGAATTTTGAGCGCTTGTTGACTGGCATCTCGTTCACCTCATCCGGTAGAGCAGGGAATTAATCTCCTGGCCATAATAGCCAAGGGCGCCACCCTGCGGGAATGTTCTCTTGGTAGTCAGATAACCCTTGCGAGGAGGGTGAAGCCGAAGGACCGGTTTTAAGCCAGGCATATCCTTGAGCCGTACTTCGCCACCCGCGAGGGCTTTCGCGAACTCGGAGATCCCAGCGTACGTCGAGTTCCCCTTGACATACTCATCGGTCAGGGGTGCATCTCCGACAACACGGCCCCGGGTGCGCAGAAGGGTATCAATGGTTTCTGCAGCGACTTCCCCGTACGCGATATAATCCTTGACTTTCCGGATCATCCCGAGGTTCTCAGGAGTATCCGGGATAAGGACACAGTGGTTGATGTGGTGAAGCCGGAGCATCTTCAGGGTTTCCTTGATGTCGCGGCGGGTATTCACAACCCCGCGAACCTGAACGATTGCGTACATTACTGCGATCCCCCGGTCCTGATCATGTTCGTTTGTCTCAACGCGTTGAACGTCGCTTTTGCAAAGTTGATGGTGGTCCTAGTCTGACCGCGTGCAAAGGTCCAGGCATCCTTGATGCCGGCAAGCTCGAGTACTTTCTTGCTGATATTACCTGTAACAAGCCCGATACCCTGCGGTGCGGGCTTCAGGAGGACTCGGACGCTCCCCGCCGATCCCTCAACCTGCATCGGGATGGAGTGCTCAACTTCGCACCCGCATTCCCAGCTGCCGCAACCACGCTTTACTTTGATAATATTCATCTTCGCGTCAACGATCGCTTTCTTGATTGCGTCGCCAACCTGCGAATCCTTTCCCTGCCCGAAACCGATATAACCATTCCGGTTCCCGACAATTACCACTGCCCTGAACTTCACACGGCGGCCCGAATCGGTCATCCGCTGCATCATGGCGATGTCCAGTACCTCATCCTCAAGGTCCGGAAGGAAAGCATCCACAATCTGGGGCTCCTTGATGGGTTTCCCGCTTGCGAGCACCTCATCGATGCTCTTGATCTCTCCTGCGGCAACCGCTTTTCCGAGACCGGTGGAGGGAACCCATTCCTCTCGTTCATATGCCATGTTATTCCAGCTCCTTCATGATGGCGTCAACCGCCTGTTCGACGTTTGCCACTAGATCCTTTGCCCGTTCAGGCGCATAGGCAGCGATATGAGCGCCCTTTGCCCTGGCATCATCGGGAAGGATTGATTCCCCGTGCGGAACATCCAGTCCCGCTTCGACTGCACCCTTGAGTGCTGCAAATACCCGTGAGCCCGGGGTTGCACGATTCAGGCCGATATCGAGAATTGCCGATTCGTAATCGGCATTCAGGGCCTTAACTGCAAAAAGCATCCCGGTCAGGTACGCTGCGGGCGTGTTGGCTGCTGAACCCTTGTATCCAAATCCTGCAAGCTCACTGGAATTGGCGGAAACAAGAGTCTTGTCCCCGTCCATTTCTGCGGTCACGAGCTGAATAATGACGTGATTATTAGTAACCCGGACTACCATCCGCGGTGATTCGGCAACGATCAGCCGACCGCGTGCATAGTAGTCGGTCTTCCCCTCTCTGCGCCTGCGGAAGGGAACGAAGTATCGTGGTCCGGTTGCCATGTTACTTCATCCTCCCTGCGAGAATCTCCATTTGGGCTTTGAGATGGGCGACACTCCGGAACTGGCCGCCTGCCGCCTTCCGGTACAGCATACGGTACATGTGTGCATCGACAACACCAGTTTCGCGGAGTTCTACAAGCGTTTTCCGTATTGCCCGGATTTTCTTGATCCACTGGAGCTTGCTCGGGGTCCGTGCCCCGGCCGCACCCTTGCGCCGGCCGTGGCCCTTTGCATGACCATAGGCACGGTTGGCAATCTTTTCACGGGCCCGTCCACGGGAAACCCCGATTTTCTGGTGAGCCTTGATAGCTCCCTCACCTACGAGGCCACGAACATCTTCCCGGGAAACCGCGTTCTGGATGTCAGAAAGCCGCTCCGGATCGAACCAGATACGGTGAACCCCGCACTTGAGTATCGCTCCGGCCATCCGCCGCTGGTTGGTAAGGTCACTCATCGTCTTTCACCTCTTCTTCTGCAGGCGCCGGTTCTTCTACTGCCTCGGGTTTTTTGGTTTTGAGGTTCAGAATTTTGAGCCCGGCTTCCGTTGCCTTTTCCTGGATGATGGCGCGTTTCTTGCCGCCAACCGATGCCGCAATACGGATCGCGTGAATAGCGGGATCGAGGCAGGTAATCTCTTCAGGAGTAAAGACCCTGACTTCAGAGAATCCGCTCGGATGCATATACCGTACTGCGATCGGGCTACCGTATCCTGGCTTGGGCCGCGGGCCTTTTGCCTTAACCTGGCGGCGCTTCTTGTTGTGCATACCCCGGGGCCGTCTCCATGAGTTGGAGAGCTGTTTCTTGGTCCCGTAGCCATAGCGTGTGAATATGGTTCCCTTCTCCGTGCGTACACGGATTAATCTCTTTTTCTCGTCTGCCATCTTCATCACGCCTTCTCAACTATATAGATGCCATCCTGGAACACACGCGGGTCGCGGTTACGGATCCGGGTGGCGTGCTCGATATTTGCCGCGGAAATCCCGACATGTTCCCGGTTGATGCCGGTAAGGACTACTTCATCCCCGCCGACCTTCGCGGTGACACCGGCTTCAATCCGTGCATACCGTGCCTTTTTCTCACCAAGGAAATTCGCTATCTCCAGTTTTGAGCCCTGGAGTTTTAGCTGGATGGGAAAGTGGTTGTAGACAACCTTCATCCGGTATTCGAATCCCTCGGTGACACCTTTCGCCATATTCTTGATATGGGCCTCCAGGGTTCCGACCATCGCGAGGATCTCTTTTCGGGTTGCTTCGCTTGCGATGATGACCTCGTCATCCTTCAGAGTGATCGTAATCGAGGGGAACCGCACATTGCGTACCAGTTCACCTTTCGGGCCGGTGATCGTGATCTGGTAATTTGCCAGCTTGGCTGTCACCCCTGCGGGAAGTTTTACAGTTCTTGTTGCTGCCATTTACTTCACCTCAGTATACGTACCCGAGCAGCTCGCCGCCGATTCCCTCTTTTCTCGCCTGGTCGTGGGATAAGACACCCTTTGAGGTCGAGACAATCAGGAGGCCGATATCCTTTCCCGGAAGGAACTGGGTTTCCCAGTATTCCAGCTCATTGAGCTGGACCGAGTAACGGGGCGTGATTGCGCCACACCGGTTGATCTTACCGGAGAGGTGCACACGGAATCTGCTGCCACGGTCATCTTCCAGGAATTCAAACCCGGTAATGTATCCCGCGTCCTGCATGATACGCAGCATGGAACCGAGGAGTTTCCCTGCCGGTTCAATGATACACTCAGCTTTTCCGGTATCGCCCGCGTTCTTGAGGGCGCACATTGCATCAGCGATTGTATTCAGTCTTGCCATCTGCGTCCACCTCAGTTCATCTTCTTGAAACCCATCTTCTGGGCCCATTCACGGAAACACTGCCTGCAGAACATGATATTGTATCTGCGAACAAGACCCTGTTTCCTTCCGCACATCTTGCATTCGTTCGCGCCGCGCCCGAATATCTTGGTTCTTTCGCCACCCATCAGCGCACCTCCACCTTATACTGGTCCTTAAGGAACGCAATTGCGTCCTCTCTGGTGACCCGCTGCTTTGCCGGGAGACGTTTCTGCTCTGCACGGCGGCGGGCGATCCTGGCACCCCTGCGCCCGACAACCACGTTGATATCCATTCCGTAGATACCAATCTGCGGATCATAGGACATCCCAGGGAAATCGGTGTGTTCTTCAACTCCGAACGAGAAGTTCCCGAGTTTATCAAACTGGGACGCAAAGATCGTTCGTTCAATGACATTGAGGGAAGTCTGGAAGAATTTTTCTGCCCGTTTCCCGCGGAGCGTTACGCGGCACCCGATGGGGGCGCCTTTCCTGATTCCGAAAGCGGGCTGGGTTTTCTTCGCAATACTCCGTATGGATGCCTGGCCGGTGATTGTCTTTATGATATCTTCGGCTTTGGTAAGTTTCTCACCGCTCTCGCCGACACCCATGTGGACAACCACTTTCTCGATTTTGACCTGCTGCATCGCGTTCACTGTTCTATCCCCCACTTGTCAACTGCCGATTTCTCTTTACCTACCACATAGATGTACTGTGGAATGGTGTCGAACCGGGTTTTTGTCTTCTCGTCTTCGAGAATGACCTTGTTCGGAACGCTCGCGGGTACCATCTGGATCTCGACGATCCGTGCGACTTTGCCGGAGTGGCGGCCACCGATGATCATGGCCATGTTCCCGGTAGCAAACGGGAAATGATCGAGGATTGCAAACCGGTTTTCCGGTTTCAGCGATATAACGATTGAGTCTCCCGATTTGTAGGTATTGTCAGCAAGGATGTTTGCCCCATACCGGAGGTTCAGCTGAACCTTCCCGCCCTTTACGGTAGTCTTGTTCGCGATCTTGCAGAGACGGGTTTCCGCGGAAGCCGCATCGATCTCTATGGATACGTGGCGGCCTTTCCGGTCACGGAGAATCCGGTAATATTTCCCGGCTTTCGGGAGCGCGATAATATCAAAAATCCCGATTCCCATCTTTGGATCGCGGCAGGGTTTTCCGTTCACGAGAACATTTTTCTCGCGGAGAACCTGTTTGACCTCTTTCATGTTCTGGACGAGTTCCATGTGATCCCGGAGCCAGACTGCTATCGGCATACCATTCGCGTTGTGCGGGCCGGGGGCAGTCTTTGTGATGAACGTGTTGGTCTTGCGTGCGATCTGCCACGATTTCGGGGCATTCAGCCGCTTCAGGTGGTCTGACATTTACTTCTTCCCCCCCAGTTTTTCCTCACGACGCTTATCGTTCAGATTCAGTTTGGTAATCCGGACATTGGATGCATGAACAGGCCTGGGAACTTCCGTTCCATCTGCCTTCGTGGAAGAGACACCATGCACAATCAGGCGCGATGCTTTCGTGTCAACGCCATCGACGACACCTTCATCGCCTTTCTCATCGCCACGGAGTACCTTAACCGTGTCACCCTTTACTACCCGGGCTGACTTCCGGTCATATTGTTCTGCAAGCTCTTTTGACAGCGGTGCATTCAGGAAATCGCTCCTGAGGTGTGCTGGTGCCGTATACAACGCCTTGCGCTGTTTTCTCGGCTGTGCGCTCTCGATGCGTACCATGGTTGCTGCCTCACACAATTATCGTTGCCATGGATCCGAGTTTCGGGAAACGCTCCGCGACTTCACGGGCGACCGGTCCTTTGATCTCGGTACCTTTTGGCTCATTTTTCTCATCAACAACCACAACAGCGTTGTCATCAAAGGAAACACGGAGACCACTCGGGCGCCGGATCTCTTTTCTCTGGCGGATGACAACAGCCCGCACCAGTTTTCGGCGCATATCGGGAGTTCCTTTCTTTACCGTGACAGTTGCAAGGTCGCCGAGTCCCATCTTGGGCTGGCGGTTCCTGACACCGTGGTACCCGAATACTGAGACGATCTGGACAATTCTTGCTCCGGTGTTGTCGGCACAGATGAGTTTCGTTCCCGTAGCGAGGGCTCGCGGCGTCTTTGACTGCTTTGCCTTCATTGTTTCTCCACCCCAACCACAACAAAACTCGTCGTCTTCGATAACGGGCGGCACTCCGCTATCTTCACGGTGTCCCCTACTTTTGCATGAATGCAGGGGGACATGTGCGCGTGAAGCTTCGAGCTACGTTTTTCGTACCGGTTGAATTTACTGATGTAGTGCAGGTAATTCCGCTCTACGACAACCGTTCCCATCATATGATCGCTCACGACTTTACCGGTGATCACCTGGCCGCGCACCGGTAAAGTGCCGTGAAACGGACAGTTCACATCGTGGCACTCATCTTGCGGCGCCGCGACGTTCAACCCAATGTTTCTTGCCATTATTTACCTCTCTATTTTACCTGGAGACTGATCCGCTTTTCAGGTGCTGCAAGGAGCACCGGACCATCAACATCTACCTGAGTTCCGGAAGGAAGGGTGAACCGGAATGTGGCGTGGGACTTCGATATCGTCTTCACACCGGCCCCGGTTGCAATCTGAACCATGTTCTTTGTCTCCCCAACAATCTTTCCCCGGATACCGCAGTGTATAGGGTTGCTGGAACGGATCACCAGAACGTCGAGACCGGTCAATTCATGACGGTAGACGTTCTGGGGCACGATCATGCAGATCTCCTGTGGTTCTGTTCAGTCTTCATCCGTGCGATGGTGCGTTTGAGTTCGCGGATGCGGCCCGGGTTCTCAGTTGCACCACCTGCGCTGACCTTGCCATGATACTGGACAAGTTCCATACTGAGTTTTCCCGATTGTTCCACAAGTTCCGCATCACTCATCTGAGAAACTTCGCGTGCCCTGAAGATCGCCATATCAGTGTCCCTCCACGATTATGTCGTCTTTCGGCTCGGGCACGCCATCAAGATCATTACCAACTTCAGTAACAGAAACCTCAGGCTTTGCCTGTTTCTCGCGTTTCTGTTCCAGCAGGATAAAATGATCCGGAAGTTTCGCATCGGGCGGAACAAGTTTTACCTGAACGCCGATGACACCAAGTTTCTTGATAGCAACTGCGTAGCCTTTCTCGACCACGGTGTTGCTCGGCTCACCGGAGTGCTTGATGTATCCTTCAGTGAACTTCTGGGTTCTTGCCCGGGCACCTGTCAGTTTTCCGGCGATGATGACTTCACAACCGAGGGCTCCTGCCTCCATCACGCGGCGGATGATGCTGGTTCCGGCTTTCCGGAAGTACCAGCCGCGTTCGAGGGCGTTTGCGAGCCTCTCGGCCATGATCTGTGCATTGTAACTGGGGTTCGCTACCTGCTGGACCTCGATCTGGGGTGACTCAACACCGTAGTTCGTCGCAAGGTCCTGGGTGAGCTGGCGAACCAGTTTGCCGCCTTTCCCGATAACAATACCGGGTTTTTCGGCAAAAATCGTAACCTGGGTGCCAAGAGGAGTTCTTGCAATGTCCATGCCCCCGTATCCGGCACGTTTCAGTTCCTTAACAAGGTACTTCTCGACCCGTGCTTTCCGGACCCCTTCGGCAACAAATTTTCGTTCGACTGCCATCACTCCACCTCTTTAACGACAACTTCGATGTTGACGCTCTCCCGCAGTTTGGGCGTTGCACGGCCCATTGCACGGGGGAAGAACCCTTTCTGGGCCCGACCCCGGTTTGCCGTAACGTGGACGATCTTGAGTTTTTCAGTATCAAGACCACTGTATTCCGCGTTCTTCTTCACGGATTCGAGTAGTTTGATAATAGCGAGCGTCGCTTTCCTGGGGTACCGTCCTGCATCCCAGCCAACAAGGCCGCGCCGGTGGGGGACATTCCGGTTGAATGTCTTGAACGGCAGGGCCCGGGTCTGGGCGACTACTTCCTGAAGTTGGGAGATTGCAAGGTTCACCGGTTTGTTCCGGATAAATTTCGCGATCTCGATTGAGTGCTTGGGAGAGACCGGAATCTCATTTAGCTTACCGCGGGCAATCGATTCTCCCGCAAGGTCCGTTGAATAATCAGTTCGTGCCATGCCCCATCACTTCAGCGGTACGTATTTACTGCCACGGGTTGCACCGATACCGGCCGCTCCGTGGGAGACTCTTTTCCTCGTCAGTGCAAACTCACCGAGATAGTGGAAGATGGACTCCGGCTGGAATTCGACTTTCAGGAATTCCTTGCCATTGTAGATCTCGACTTCACGCCCGATCATTTCGGGGAGGATGATCATATCACGGAGGTGGGTGCGGATCTTCCCGTCTCCGGACCGGATGTTCTCAAGGAATGTCTCCTCTCCCCGGGTAAGTCCCCGGTTGATCTTCCTCCGTGCGCGGGATGGCATGATCTTGATGAGATCACTCATGCCCATCTGTTTTAGATCTTCAATCCGGAATCCACGGTAGGTAAACTCCTCTCGCCGCCGCGGCATTCGTTTCTGTATCTTCTTTGCCATGCTTCAGTTCACCTCTTGCCTCTTCCAGTCTGCCGGGCTGCCATGTGTCCTACTGCACGGCCAGGCGGAGTTCCACGGGCAATTGTCTTCGGTCTTCCTGGATGCTGGTGTCCACCGCCACCGAACGGGTGGTCGATTACATTCATTGCAACACCACGTACACGCGGCCAGTTTGCAGCGGACGTCTTTACGTGGTGGAATTTGTTCCCTGCTTTTACGAACGGCTTCTCGACTCGTCCGCCACCAGCGACAATCCCAATTGTTGCACGGCACCGGGCGTTGAACCACTTGGTCTTGCCGCTCGGCATCCGGACCGCTACTTTCTCTTCGGTCTTGTCCACAACAACTGCCTGGACACCAGTCGAGCGGACAAACTTACCACCATCGTTCGGACGGGATTCTATGTTGCAGATGTAGGCCCCGGTCGGGATACTCTTCAATGGCAGGGTGTTCCCGTTCTTGACTTCAACGTTAACGCCCCAAGCAACAGTATCCCCGACGCCCATACCTTCCGTAACAAGCATATAGTCCTTCTTGCCGTCATCGAGTTTTACGAAGGCAATCGGTGCATGACGGGCCGGGTCGTGTTCAATCCGTATAATCTCACCGGTAACCGTCCGCTCCTCCGTGCCAAGGTGCTTGAGAGCTGCCTTGTACTGGTGGGAGGGTGCCCGGTATGTCGGGCCTCCGCGACCGCGGTTCTGTGTTGTAATTCGATGTCCCATGTTCCCCACCTACATAATGCCGAGACGGCTCAGGATCTCTTCGGCAGCTTTCTCGTTCTCGAAGCTGACGATAGCTTTCTTCTCCCCGTGCATGTTCATGAGAGTCTGCACGTGGGTCACTTTCTGATCAAACGTCTTTTCGATCTCGCGCTTGATCTGGGTCTTTGTCGCGTCCCTGCTGACAAGGAACTGGAGTTTGCTCTGGTTCTCCAGCATCATCATCGCTTTTTCCGTGACAAACGGGTACTTGAGGATCATTTATTCTCCTCCAGTCTCAGAAGCGCCCCTTCAGTCCAGACAGTGAGCCTGCCTGCATGGGTACCGGGTGCGAAGTGTTCGACATTGAGCTCCCCAACTGCGACTGCATCGACACCGGCAAGGTTCCGTGCAGCCCGGAGCGGCTGGTCAGCAGTTACAATAAGGAGACTCTTTCTCTGCTTGTATCTGCGACCGCGAAGCTTGCCTTTCCCGGCCCGGACTTTCCGGGAGAGTTTTGACCGCTCGATATCGCCATAAACACCGACTGCAGTGAGTGCGGCAATTACATCCTTGGTCTGGGTCAGGGCTTCGAACTGGTCTTCAAAGACGACCGGAATTTCGCTCGTGAAAACGTGCCCGCGTCCCTTCACAAGCTCTTCACAGACACTTGCTGCGACAGCGGAGCGGAATGCTTTCTGCTTCTCTTTCTTATTGATGTCCCGGACGAGGACTTTCTGGACAACAGGCGGATGTGCCTCACGGCCGCCCTTTGCCTGCGGAACTTTTGCTGCCCGTGAACCATTTTTAAGACGCGGGACGTGGGATGCTCCACGACCGGACCCCCACCCGACTGCGGAGGAACAGATACCGGCTATCGGGTACGACCCGTGCGGCTGTCTCCGGGTACTCTGGATGGCGATTACTGCCTTCTTGATAAGATCGGGGCGGTACGACTCACCAAACACCGGGGGAAGTTCAATGTCCCTTGATGCTGCTCCATTAAGAGTTCTGACCTGTGCTTTCATCTTCCCTCACCCCTGTTTGCTCTGGACGCTCAGGAACTGGATAGCTGGCGCCCGTACTTGGTGCTCACCCTGGCGGATTGCGGGACGGATACGGATAAGCCGTTTGACCGGACCCGGGATCGAACCCTTGACCAAGACATATGCGGACTGGATCTGGCCATAGTGGAGGAATCCTCCGGTCGGGGTGACGTCTTTTGCGTCCTCACCCATCTTGAGAATCCGCTTGTTGAATTCTGTTCTCTGCTGGTATCCCATCTGACCCATCTGCGGGACCTGCCACCGTATGTGGTGGGGGTTCCATGGTCCAAGGGTACCGATGTGACGGCGTTTTCCGCCGCGGGAGTGTTTCCGCTTCCGTATTGCGATACCCCAGCGCTTGACAGCGCCCTGCGTCCCCTTACCGATGGTGACTGCGGTAATATCTGCGTAGGCACCTGCCTGCAGGACATTCGCAATGTTCACATCTTTCCCGAGAAGCCCCAGTGCATATTCGAGCCGTTTCTCAATTGCGCCTCCGGCAATCCGGACTTCCATGACTTCGGGTACTTTTTTGGGTACACCTGTAACCAGAGAGGGTTGCGTGTGGAGAACTGCAAACAGTTCAACAACGGTTCCGGCCTTCACGCCTTCCGAAATCATCTTGATTGCATTCTCCGGGGAATACTCCTTCGGGAGGGTAAGTCTCCGGGAAAGGTCGTTTTCGAGAAGTGTTGCCCAGACATCCGTGACCGGGTGTTTTCCATACGTGTCCTGAGAGTACGCCCGAATTGCGGCGACTTTCATTGCAGGAACTTCGATGACCGTGACCGGCACCATGATTTCTTTGCCTTCGGTGGGGCTGTTTTTATGGTCATCGACCATAATGACGTGCGTCATTCCCACTTTGTACCCTGCAAAACTCTGGAGCGTCGGCTGCCCCTCGTATGCGGGCCAGGACTGGTACTTTGGCACCTGACTCTTTGCCCGTTTGCGGGGACTGAATGCAAGAGAACCCCTGCGTGGCCTGTTTATTTTCGGCATTTTTCAATCATTCCTTCGTTCCATCGTACATGCCGGAATTTCCGGCATTCGGCGGATTGTGTCCGATAATGGGTGATGCCGATATCAGTGCCGGGATCAAGAGGGAAAAACCCGGCCGAACTCCACCTAATTGAGGGGTGCCAGGCACAGTTTTCCCTTTGGATACCCGAGTGCAGAAGCCCGAATGAATGGACTTCCGGCACAGCACCGGAATACCAGTCTCGCGAACAGATTCTGACTGAGGCGCTTTCTCCCGTTTTCACGGTAAAACGGGCGCGTTACGGAAACGTTGGCCCATGAGCGCACACATCAGTTCCAACTCTGTCTTCCCGTTGTGACGGATCACAACTCCATGTGTGTTCTTCCTGCAGAGCAGGAAGCACCAGGCATGAGGACAGATACCCGGCGCATTTCGGAGCGGTTCCTGATAGGAAGCCCGTACCTCAGGCGCCGGTTATCCTCAGGGCAATTTGGAAACCAGAAGATATTACTCCTGATATTTCTGATCGCCCGAGGATAGAAACCTCATGTTGGTTCCGTAATTATAGGTGACTGTGCAATATAAATATTGCTGGGAAAAAACAGGAGGGGGCCGGGGGAGGTGCATACAATGCCACGACCACCCGCTGAAAAAATTCAGGGTATTCTCCAGGAAGAGATCATCCGAAATAAAGTTCTCCATCCTCCCGGAGAAAAACTTCGATATCTTCCTTTATATGGCGTCCGTGGATCCGTTTCGGATTCTCCGCACGGATACGATTGATAAGATCTATTGAATCCGGGGTCACTTTTATGTCAATCTTTCCGGCTTCCCCAAATATGAGGGGAGCCGCATCGAAGAGATCGGATCCCGCTTTCAGGGTACAGAGCGGGCGGGCATCAAGCGTATGGAGAAAATCAAGAGTTTCTTTTGCGCGCCGAATATTCTCCATGGCAGATTTTTCTATTGTGCAGACGTTTGCTTTTGAAGTATGGAAAATATCGGCGATCTGCTGTTGCGTCATCCCCTTTTTCCGGTACCTCAAAACCTCCATCTGCCGATCTGTAAGCAGACTATCTTTCATATCTATTTCACCCCATTGTAAACAGGTTATGTTAACAATAATTAAACGTATGGGTATTGCATTCCACCCAAACTCCCGAAGGATGACACGTTAATAGGCAGAAATTCCCAGGAAGACCCCCCTAAAAAATTTAACAGAGAAAATGTAGAAAAATCCCGAGATCCCCGGCAAGTATGCTGCTTTGGGTTTGCACACTGAGTCAAGAGGTATGAATACTTCCCTCTCGGCACGAAGATATAGAGGGGTCGGACTGATTTTTGTACATACGACGGATTTTCTGCGGATTTCTACTTCCGCTTTCCAGAAGGATTTTTGCGCTCTTACGAAATCGTATAATTTAAAAAAATGCAAGGGATACGCAGGAGTACCCTTCTCAAAGACAAAACTCACGTACATGAGGTTCATTAATTCAGGATCATTACGAAAAAGTCAAGATGGATCTTCGTCACCCATGCACGTTGCGTAACGCCCCGCGTATAAACCAAATGTGAACTGATTTGCCCAAAGAACGGGTAAAATCGAGACGGGAAACGAAATTCAAAATGTTTATATCAGAATTGGGCCATACTATCGTGTTATACTCTAACATAGAGGTGTACAATGGTAGTCAAAGTAGGAATTGCCAAACTCGGGAATATCGCAAGCGGTGTCATGGCAGAGCTGCTTCTCGATGAGCGTGCAGACCGTGAAGACGTCCAGACTTTCATGGCAACCAGCGGAACGAAACTTCAGCCGGAGGATATCGAACGCGTTGTCACCAACCTCAAAGCTTGGAAACCGGACTTTGCGATTGCAGTCTCACCGAACGGCGTTCTTCCGGGCCCAAAAGGCGCACGGGAAGATCTGCTTGCAGCTGGTATCCCGGTCATCGTAATTACCGATGATATCACCACGAAGAAGGAAGAGTGGGAAGCCCTGAAGGCCAGTAAATTCGGCTATATCATTATGAAGGCCGACGCTATGATCGGGGCACGCCGCGAATTTCTGGACCCGGTCGAGATGGCCGACTACAACGGAAACCTCGTGAAGGTTCTCGCAGTAACCGGCGCATTCCGCAAACTCCAGAATGCTCTTGACGATGTCATCAATCAGGTGAAAGCCGGAAAGAAGGGTGCAGACCTTGTGCTTCCGAAGATCGTCATGACCTCGGACAAGGCAGTTGCAGGGGAGTTCACAAACCCCTACGCCCTCGCAAAGGCACGGGCAGCTTACGAGATTGCCCAGGCAGTTGCCGGTGTGAATGTCAAGGGCTGTTTCATGACCAAGGAATGGGTTGACTACATCCCGATCGTTACGAGCGCTCACGAGATGATGCGCGTTGCAGCAGCTCTCTGTGACGATGCACGTGAAATCGAGAAGGCTGGCGACGGCGTGATCCGGAAGCCCCACAAGAAAGATGGGGTCATCGTTTCCAAGGTCAAGCTGATCAGCAAGCCCGAATAAATCCATTTTTTTGCATTTTTCTCTATCAGCGTTCTTTTAATTCCAAGTTTTTTCCCGGATTACTTCAGGATGTGCAACAGGTCAATAACCCGGGAACGATTGGGTTTTTTGGTTTTTTCAGGGAAACAAATCTCACACAGATCGATTGGAATCTTTGATGTCTCCATTACGCGAGTTTCCTGAAACATAATATACAGCAGGTTACCGGTTTTTACCCGCGATAAATTCCTGAAATACTTCCGAAACGGTCTCAGGAGGGGTAAGGATCACTGGATCCAAGAGGAGACGCTCCATAGCAGATGAATCATTCGCGGATGCCGGGCTTGGGCTCATCCTTGCAATAAGAGAACAAAATGCCCGGAAGCCCCGATCTTTATTCGAAGGTGAAGTATCAAAGAATATCCCCATATTGAAGGCTACGGTTCCCAGGCTGCGATAAAAATCAAGGAGGGTTACAATCCCTTCCGCAAGTTCAGGAATATACACAGGCAGTTCTTCGATATGCCGAATAGGAAGAAAAGCCCGTACTTCTCTCTCACCTAAAGGAACCGGGGAGGCAATCCAGGGTATCTCCTTCCCATACAAAAAACGGGGCGAAGAACACTCCTGCTCTTTCAGATCGTCCCAGTAGGATCGTCCGAATCTCCGCAGGTAATCTTCACCGCAGGAAAGGTAACGGGACACCATAGATGAGGGGAGGGGATCGACAAGGCCCTGCATATGCGGATGGGAGACGCTTGCTCCCGCTGACGGAAGATAATTCCAGATAATGGCCGGATACCCGGAATGGCCTGCCAAGGATTGGACCTGGGCATGCAGTGCGTCGGATATCTGTTCGCAAGCGAACCGGTCCACGCTATGGGACCGGGTGATCACCGTGACCGTATGCCACGCAGCGAACGGGAATTTGTTGGGAAACGTAATACTCTCTCCCTGAAGGATCCTGTTGCCATTAGGAAACAAGGGTGTCCCGGTAAGAACCTGCGGGTGACAGAATGGACAATCCGGAGAAGCTTCCGGCCGGGCATAGTCCGGATTCAGTCCCCGTTTCACGCGCTCCGGGGAAATGCGACAAGAAAAACCCGTAAGGATTTCACGGCGGTATTCAAGAACGCTCCCTGTCTCACCGGCAGGAACTTTCAGGGACGTGAACATGGCAAGGGCCGCACAAAAAATAAGATAAATTTGGAATCGTCTTCAGACGATGTATTTGCCCAGGAGGCGGATCGAGTTGGTCATGTCCGGACCAAGTGGTGATCCGAAGATGATCTGGGTGACACCGGCCTTCTTGAGGTCTTCGCACTTCTGTTTGACAATGTCAGGAGTTCCGGCAATGGTGAATGCATCGATCTCTTTGTCGCCTACAAGTTCTCCGACAGTCTTGAAGTCGAACTTGGAGAGGGCAGCCTTGATCTTTGCCACATTGTCGAGATCGAGACCATGACGGGTGAGAAGCTCGGGAGGTGACCCTGCTGCAATGAATGCTGCAACAATCTTTGCTGCGTTGCGCGCCTTCTTGACATCCATGTCAATAGACATTGCAGTGTAGGCACCGACGTCAAAATTCTTCTTCCCTGCAGCCTCACAAGCCTTCTTGATGATCGGGATAGCGATCTGGAAGTCCTTCGGGTTGGATGCATTGATCAACGCACCGTCACCGACTTTCCCGGCGAGCTCAAGAACCTTCGGACCCTGTGCACCGACGTAAACCTGAATGCCCTTTTTGCCAGGGAGGTTTACACCAGTCAGCTTTGCTCCGCTGTACTTGAAGAACTGGTTGTTCGGCAGACTGACTTCTTCTCCTGCACACAGCTTCCGGATTACACCGATTGCCTCTTCGAGTCTTGCAACCGGCTTCTCGGCCTGAATGGAGAGCTTCGGCAGGGTCGAGAGGTCGCCCGGTCCAATACCAAGGACCGCACGCCCGTCAGAGATCTCGTTCAGGGTGCACATGAAGGAGGCCATTGCCGCTGGAGTGTCGGTAAAGGCGTTCATGATGCCCGGCCCCATCTTGAGGGTGGTGGTTGCCTGTGCAATAGCCGCAAGGGTGGGGTAGCAGTGACGGTTGTTGTAGTGGTTGGTGATCCATGCAAAGTCGATGTCCTTCGACTCTGCAAGCTTACAGAAGTTAACGACCTGTTTTACGTTAACGTTTCCCGGTACAAATTCAATACCATATGACAAGGTCTATTCACCTCAATGTCTAGTAGAGTCCAAGAGATTAAATAAATTATCATTTTATGTTGAGAGGCGTTTCAGTCTTGCAGAAAGATATCGTTTTCCGGGAGACTGGATCTGTCTCCAATAGTCAAGAACAAAAAAGTATTGTATCAACACCTCCTGAATTATATGTACAGATAGAGATATTCTTTCCCATATCGGACAGATATAAGATCTGAAGAACCGTTCATTATGCGAATTATTGCGATAGGAATCGGCGGGGCCGGATGCAGGATAGTTGACAAACTCTATTTTGCAGACCGCATGTCAAAAAACAGCAAGAACCCATGCGTAGAAGCAATAGCTGTTGATACTGATCAGAAAACACTCAAGGATCTCAAATTTCTCCCGGAACAGTACCGTATCTATTTTGCCAATCTCGATCCTAGCCAGGCAGAAACCGATTCCAGCCAGATTGATGCAAGTGAAATCTCAGCAAAAGTCCAGGCCCTGATCCAAGGGGAAACCGACGCAGTATTTATCTGCACGGGTCTTGGGGGAAGCCTCACAAAGGCAGTACCCCCGCTTATCGAAACATTTCGTAAGACACTCGCTGAACCTCTGTTCGGCTTAATTGCGCTTCCGTCAAATGCCGATGGGGAGAAGCGGATCGCTGATGCTTCCGAAGATATCCGTCAGATTTCACCTCTTCTCGACGGCAGCATCCTGTTTGACAACGAGACCTGGTACCACAAAGTGAAAGTAAAACTGGCGGAAAAGGGAGAGAGAAAGAGTATCCTTCCGGTCTTTGGGAACCACAAGAAAACGCCAGAGCAGGAAGAGATGGAGGTGTATGACCAGTTGAACGATGCGATGGTGCGCAGAGTGAGCCTTATCTTACGGGCAGGTGAATTTGCGACCGGGAGCGGCAAGGACAATGCAGAAGTTGTCCTTGATTCTGGTGAGATCCTCAATACCATGCTGTGCAGCGGATTCATTACCATCGGATACTCGCTCGAACATATCTCCAAAAATCCACTGAACCGGATCCTGAAAAAGAATGCCGGGGCAGATATTTTTTCTGATGAACAGAATGCAAAAGCGTCGAGAATTGTCGATCTTGCAAAAGAGGCCATTTATCACGAAATTTCAACTCCCTGTGATATGACCAGCGCCCAAAAAGCACTGGTCCTGATTGCCGGTCCCTCCCATGAACTGAGCATGAAAGGGTTCATGACAGTCAGGAAGTGGATTGACCGGAGCATTGAAGGTATCGAGGTACGTTCCGGGGATTACCCGGTTGCGGATTCATCTATTGTTGCAATTATCATCATGCTTGCAGGAGTGCACAATATTCCTCGTCTTGACGAAATCAGGGAGATCCGTAGGCAGTACCTGGAAGGATTTTCACGTAAGGCCGCACGGCAGCAAGAAACCCTGGCCAGGGGATCCAGACCATCCTGGGAAAAATCTGCGAAAGACAGGATGATCGCTGTGCCACCAAAGATAGGGCATGGTTCAGCATCCCAGAAATCCGGTAAAAGCCACCACCTCTCGGATACGAATTTTCCCGACCAGGAACCGGTTACCCCAGCCGGATGGGATGCCGCTGAAGGCCCTGCACGTCATTCAGATTCCCCAAAACCCGGAGGAACTATTTCTGCAGGGATTAGGGATCTTGATTTTTGGGAGCAGCCCGAGGAAATCCCGGAACAACCAGATTCATCCCGCAGCATCCACCCATCTGAGATAACCACAGAAGAAACCTCGGGGGGGATTCCGGAGCGCGATCTATTCTCCGTAGAGAGTGACAATATATCCGGGGAACCTGAACCGGCCATTCCGGATAGCGCTGAAAATGTTTCTGATAAACCCAAGATACCTGGTATCGAAGGCGAAGATAACCTGGACAATGAGGAGGGAATGATACAGGAGACCGCGTCCCGCGAAGATGTCATTTTCAGGAAGGAATCCAACGCATCGCGGGATGCTGAAATTGTCCTCCCCATACCTGAAAAAAACGTGAGTCCAACACCATCACGCCACCGGCTCATCCGGGTATCGGATCGGCCGGAGAGCAATCCGGAAAAAAAATCGGAGTCCAGGCCATCACCTCCAGCAGAAACAACAATACCACCCACACAGGCTCCGCGGCGGGGAATGTCACAGAGCTCACTCTTATCCCGGGACGCACTCATCCGGAGACCATCTCTGTCAGGAACCCGCGGCGGAATGCTCCTTCCACCCACGCCTTCATTAGGAAATGCCTCATCCAACGGCTATAGTTCCAATCCAGATAAAGAACCTCAGGGTAAACCGGAATCCGTGCCTCGCGCTAAACAGACCGGAAGTTCCGGAAGTGTCAGCCGGAATGCATTTATAACCTCAACACCCAAGGAAAATTCCCTCAAATCATCTCAAATCCAGCCGCAGATAAAACACTTCCGTGAACCGGGGGTCAGGATCGATTTGAACCCAACAGCAGCCGGTCCGAGTAGGGGGGAGAATATGCGGGATGTCCTTCTACGCAATGACGAGTCGGGACTTCCGGCAAAGAAAAAGACAGAAAAACGGGATTTGGGTTCCAAATAGATTTTTATTCCTAGTGCGATTCACAAAATTTTGAGAACTGGATATTTCCTGCACCAATCTCAGTCCTGATCTCGAAACCCTGTTCAACTGCATTCCCAAGAAAATTCAACCCGCTGAAAGCAACGATAGAGAGCCGGAACGGATTACAGGGAAGATTGTACAGGTTGTTCCCAAGATTGACCGGGTACAGGAAACCGCATTCCCTCATCTGTGCAGCAATTTCCTCCACATGATCCTTCGCTTTATAGGGAACTTCCCGCACATTCGCAAGCGCAACCCCGGTGCCGGTAGTTATGTACTGGTTGAGGGAGGTTAGTCCTGCAGAGATGAATATCTGGAGGGGATCGATGGTTGTGCCCTGGTAGCCGATAAGATCGACAAACTGTTCCGGCGTATTGTTTTTAATCGCAAGCCGCCCGCCAAATGCCATTTTTACCGGGATACCGTTTCTCTGGAGAACCCCATCCATTGTGATACTGCAAATCGTAAGAATCCCAACGTAGCCTGACGGATTGCGAGGATCGTGATCCAGTATCTTGTAATTGTTGAAAAAGCCGCATCCGCTCCGGATTACCTCATCAAAAGTCTTCAATACACCTTCAAGATCCTCTTTCGCGACAAACGAGAGATTATAGGCGACATCACCGGTCCCGGAAACAGGATCGAACGTGCTGCGGTAAGCAAGGCGCTCCAGTTTGGATATGATGAATCCAACGCGATCTCCGACGAGAGCGCTGTCTGTCTCTCCAAGGCCCTGTTTTGTGAGTATACGTCCAAGATTCCCCACTTTTTCAGTAAAACCCATCTGGTCCAAGTAGCTGAGGTAATACTGGACTGCACGGTCACTCAGGACGAAACCACGTTCCGCCATCAGTTCGCTGAGCCGTTTAGCACCCATCGGCTCCTGGTGCTCCTTGAGAATCCGCAGGATCTCAATATATTTCCGTTCAGTGCGGATCATACTTCCCTCGCCGGCACCACACCTGTACTATTCTGGTACCTGCCATCATACAACATCTCCCCACCGTACACTTCCTGAACGATCATCTGGACAATCCGATCATTTTTCTTTACAATAACATCGTCCTTCCCTAAATTGGTCAGGCTCATCGTCAGTTGCCCGCGAAATCCGGGATCTACAAAACCGCCGCCAAGAAGAACTCCCTTCCGGCCAAACGAGGACCTGCATCGCATCGTGGCAGCGAGATCTGCGGGGAACTCCACCCATTCTGTTGAAGCCACAAGAGTACAGATCCCCTGTACCAGAACAACATCGTCACCGGATCGAAGGTCATAGGAGGCAGGTTGCTGGGATTCAGGATTATAGGGGCGGATGACGAGCCTCTTATCCGGCCGCTCGTCACGCATGCGGCTGAGAATAGCATTTGCCGAGAGAATCATTGATAGATCATTGTGGGAAAACTCTTAATATCTTCTGATAATAAACGATGCGGAGGACCTATGGGGTAGTGGATATCCTCTTGGGCTTCGAACCCAAGGACCCGGGTTCAATCCCCGGTGGGTCCGTTTTTTGGTGAGAGAATCTCCATTTATTCAAGTTTTATGAATGAGTTTGTCTGGTTTCCCGTTGCCACAAGAGTTTCTTCCCGATCCCATCCCCCATCAAGACCCGAAGCATCAATGCGGATGTAGAACTCAGTCGCCTTGGTTGCCTGCGTGAGGTCGAGATCCGCACTCTCGGAGTAATAGCCGTTGTTTCGGGTCAGTGTGACAATGGATTTCCAGGATTGTCCTTCATCAGTTGAATAGTACACCTTCTCAGTTGCTGTCTGGGTTCCTGTATAATTGAAGTCCCAGGAAATTGAGAGGCGGGTTGGCGAAGATACCGTGGCTTTCAGATCTGAAAGGGTAAGACCGACAAAGTTGACACCGGTATTATTCAGGACCGGAACTGCTGTCAGGTACGTTTTCGGAAGTACCAGGCTGTCAGTACCATTATTGAAAAGTATTTGGGAATTGTTTCCGAACACGTCAATATTACCGGCTTTGAGAACCTTGAACTGGATAGTTGCCTGCCAGACTTCGTTCAGCTTCACGGTGCCAACATCAAAATCGAGATTCTGCGATTTCGTCCAGTTTGCGGTCTGATCCACGGTAGTTACCGATCCATTCGGCCAGTCTATCCTTGATGAGACCCCTACCTGATGGACATACGCAAATACTTCAGTCCCGTTGAAAGATTGGTTATTTACCGAGATCGTTCCGAAATTGATATTCATCGTTGTGTTGACTCCCGCTTCTGTTTTCAGGTCCCCGGCGATTTTCGTATAAATATCTAAAAGACCTGCAGCATCGGGGGCATGGGAATAGAATCCGCCTGTAGCATTTGCCATAACCCGGAGAGCGTTAACGGCAACGTCATCCAGTGTTGAAGCAAACGAGATCGTGTAGAGCCGGACAGTTCCTGCCCGGGCATAGCGGGACAGGTTCTGGTTCGTGAATTCACCGTCAGTACATCTCCAATTATTAGATATCCACGCAAGTGTTCCTCCTAGACCATCATAATACCGGTAATTATTGGGTTCAAAGGTGCTTCCGGAGAACGTATAACTGGCATTTGCAGGCCAGCCGGTGCCATGCGCAAGCGGAGATCCATCATAATTCCAATCGCCATCGGTCATAATCACGACCGCCTTTACCGACTCGCTGCTCTCACTCGAGGAATTGACCCGGCTGATTCCGAGATATGCTCCGTTCCGGAGCTGGGTGGCGCCGTACGGATCCAGCCTGCCGATTTTCATCTTCACCCGGCTGAAATCATTGGTAAGGCTCTGATCGAGCGTCGTGCTTGATGCAAACGAGACAAGACCCACCCGATCCCGCGTCACGTTCATCTGGTCAACGAAAGTCTTTGCAGCAGTCTGGGCACTGCTCATCCGGGTGGGATAGTCATAGCCCATGCTGCCGGATCGATCCATTACCAGCATCACGTCTATCGGGTTCGGTTCGAGTGCGGAACCATCCCCGGTCAGCCGGATGATTATACTCACCGTGTCATTCACCGCAACCGTAGAAGGAGATACAATCGTTACAACGCTCAGGTAGGGGTAATTTTTCCAGGTGAGCGTAATATCAGCGGTGACATTGTTCCAGGTCGCCCGTACGATGCTGCTCCCCGTGGCAGTCTGGTTATACAGGGGATCTTTGGTATCCGTACTGAAGGCCCCCGGTGTGAAATGGGCGATGGCATATCCATCTGAGTCCGACAGGGCAGAGGTCCGGTCAAGAGAGGGGGCAGAGGTCATGTTGTATGTTCCGTTGGTCGTGCTCACGATCTGGAATGTGACTGTCTCGCCTTCCACCGGGTTTCCCTCGATATCGATGACTTTCGCCATGAGATCTGATACCACATCAGGACCCGCATCATGACTCGCCATGGTTTGAGGTCTTGCGGTGAGAATCATATCAGTTGCCTCCGTACTGATGAAGTTCAGCATATCGGTGCAGGTGACGCTCGTGTTATCGATTGCAGTTGCAGAAATATTGTATATCCCGATGACACTTTTCGGGCCATAGATAATGCTCACGGATCCAGCATCATTTGCCGAGAGTGTTTTTGCAGATTCACCGGGAGATGTGATCAAAAGGCTCGTATTCCGGATTCCGTTTCCGTATTTATCCCGCACAGCATAATCGATCTCAAAAGTTCCTTCGCCATCGGCGTACTGCCATCCGGTGCTGGGCGAGAGGGTCCGGTCTATGCTGAAGGGAATCGGATCTGCCACACCGGTTACCGTTAAATATGTCGCGGGAATATTTCCTATTCCTTCCATCCAGACAACATTCGAACCACTCACGGTAGCAAGTTTCAGGGTAACCGATACGTTACCGTTTGCGTCTACCGGGGCATAGAATGCCGTGCTGTACACAGACCCATTCAGAAATCCAGCCAGCCCGCCATCAGGAGTCCCCTCCGGAGACCCCACGACAAGGTGAATTTTTTCAACAACATGCTTATCATCGACAGGATTACCGTTTTTATCTTTCAGACGAATAACGAGAGGTACACTGCTGCCAGCATATGCTTCATCCGGATATTCCAGGTTCGAGATTTGATAGGGGGTGTCATGGTCAATTTTTTGAATCAGGGTCCGGTCGAGGGTTGAGGTTACATTATTTTCCGAATACGTCACAAGAGCATGGAGGGTTACATTGCCACTTGTCGTTCCTGTCCTGAATGTTACGGTAGCGAGGCCATCGCTGCCGGTTCCCTTTCGCGTTGTATCAAGAGACCCATAACGGGAGTCGTTAACCGAGAAATCAACCGTGAGACCGGCAAGGGGATTACTCGCGTTGAATGCCTGAACCGATAGGGTAGTGTTATCAATCCCATTCGCAACAAGCCAGTCAGAACTGCTTGTTATGAGCACCTGATCCGGTATAAGTGCGACCGCAACACCCGGTATGAGACAGAGAATCCCACAGAGAATAATCAGGTGAAAGGGATAGGTCCCCATGCGCTTTCGTGAAATAGTATCTTATGATAATATAAATAAATTTCTTTTTTTCAATGTTGCCGATTATTAATAATTTCAGATTTTTTCTAAGGATTTATAGTTTTATTTTCCAGTATACGATGAATTTAAGGTTCTCTCAATAAACAAATCCCGGGATCGGCTATAGTCCATAAAAATCTGACATAATTAAAAGAGAATGACACTGCAAACAGGGGTGTTGAAATCTAGAAACCCTGCTCTCCCGGAACGCGATCAAGCAACATTCCTTCAACAAGGACCGGCATGAGTTGTCGCCCTTCTTCAATGGCTTTCTGAAGACGCCAGGCCCTGTCTGCGTAGATAGTAAAGATCGGATCACCCAGTTTCACCTGTTTTCCCTTCTTTGCGTGAAGGACGATTCCGGCACCCCGGTCATGCGGTGCCCCGGCTGTTCGCGCGAGACTGATCAGGGAGCTGTTGTTGAAATTAATTACATACCCGGATGCAGGTGCATTTACGACGAACTGGTGCTGCCCGGGAACGATATCCGCAGTGGTAACATTGGGATCCCCCCCCTGGATAGCAACGATTTGGCGGAGTTTTTCAAGCGCTTTTCCTTTGGCGAGCAGGTCCTGGGCGGCAGCAGCTCCGGTTCCCCGTGCGGCCTTTCCTGACATTTCCAGCGCAATTCCAGCAAGAGAAACACTTTTCTGGATAAGGGAGTTTGGCTCATTGCTCCCTTCAAGGACCTGAAGGGCTTCCCTTATTTCAAGGGCAGGCCCGATAGAACGCCCGACCGGAGAATCTCCGTACGTCAGTGCACACTCCACTTTCATCCCGAGACGCTCCCCCAGTTCTATGAAATCGCGTGCTAGTTTCCTCCCCTCCGCGATAGAGATAACCTTGGTGTGCTGGCCAACCGGAATATCTATTACGACCAGATCGGCACCCACGGCATATTTTTTTGCCATCACACTTGCGAGCATCTGTCCCCGGGCATCAATCTTGAACGGATATTCCTGGATAATGATTTTGTCATCCGCGGGAGCAATATTCGTAGATCCGCCCCAGACAATTACGCCTCCTACTTTTTCCGTCATTTCCTGGACTTCCCGGGCGGAAAATTCAACGGGCGCAATGACTTCCATGAGATCAGCAGTTCCGGCAGCACCGGTGATTGCACGCGAACTTGTTTTGGGGATCTTAAGACCAGCAGCTGCAATGATGGGGACTACTAGGAGGGATATTTTATTTCCAGGAACCCCGCCGATTGAGTGTTTATCCACGATAGGCCGGGTGGCAAATTTCAGATGCTCACCGGTATCAACAATCGCACGGGTGAGGTTTTCGACCTCATTCATATCAAGTTCATGGATGTAACTCGCTGTGATAAAGGCCGTGAGCTCTGCCGGGGAGAGATCATCGTTCACCACATCTTTTATAATGGAAAGAAGTTCTTCTTTGGAAAGCCGTTCGCCATCCATCTTCTTTTTAATGAATTCAAGCGAGGCATGGCGTCCGGATTCCCGTATGTCAACCTCAACTCCGTCCGTAAGGCCCAGATGGTCATTCGTAGGCTGGTAAATACCGACCGTTCCCTGGATGGTCAGTGTTGATGTCGTATCAACAAATGCTGTTACGGAAATCCCGTTCAAAGGATTCCTGATCTGGATACGGTCCCCATCCATGACCCCGATATTACGAGCATCTGAACGATGAAGCAGAGCGCCGCGTTTGGAGAGGTCCAGCAGTTTCGCAGTCAGTTTCATGCAGTACCAATCCTCCTTGAGGAATCGGATATTCTCATAATACTATTCCTTCCCGGTAAACTAATAATCATCTGTCGAAAAGGGTTTGAACGCGAGTCCGGGAGTGCAAAATCCGGGAATAAAAACCAGGCAAAAAGAGCACGGACAAAAGAGATAACCGCTGTAAAGAATGTGCTAAAAAAGGTTAGGATTATTTTAGTTCTTGCGAACGACCAGGAATGCCACTGCACCAAGGCCGATCAGGGCAACAAGTGCACCGAATCCGGGGGATGCGGTGGTTGCTACAGTGGTCGGAGCCTGGGTCGGAGTTGTGGTCGGAGTTGTGGTCGCCGACGAGGTCACAACCTTGGTCGTGGTGGCTACTGCGGTCACAGTTGCAGTCGGAGCGGTCCCTTCAAGAACATTGAAGAGTGCATTTCCGGTTGCGTCCTGCTCAACAGCAGATGCCTTGACGATGTACTCATCCGGCTTGTAGGTGGATGCATCGATATCGAACGACCAGGTGTTCGAGCCGCTGGTGCCCTTGACTACCTGAACAGTTCCAGATCCTCCGCTGAATTCCCCGCTCTGGGTCTTTTCGGTCGGCTTGAATGATGATGAGGTTACCTCAACGAGGATGTTGTCACCGACTGCGAGGTTGGTCGTACCGGTGATAGTGAACTTGTCACCGACGTACTTGTCGGGGATTGCATCTACGTTGATGACCGGCTGTTCAATGAGAACGCTGAGCTTGGTGTAGGTATCATCGACATTGGCGCTGTTGATTGCCTCGATGAGTGCCTCTGCTGCGTCAGAGCCCTGTAAGGAACCTGACGTGGAGGTTGCTCCTCTCATGTAGAAGATTGCCGGGTAGTATGAAACACCACTGACAGTAGTCTTCGTGTCTACAAGGCTGTATACGGCACCCTTATACTGGGTAGCACCACCATCAGCAGTGTTCAACAGGATATCGAGCCGGTTGTTGTACATCGGGTGCTGAACAACGACGAAGTACTGGCCGGTTGCAAGGTCCTTGGTAGCGGACTGTTTGACTTCGTAGCTGAAGGTTCCGTCAGAGTTTACAGTCTGCGTTACCGGTTTGCCGGAACTGTCGGGTCCGACGTAGTTCGTTCCCATAATCCAGATCTGGACACCCTGTGACGGGTTGCCTTCAGCGGTACCGGTGATGTAGAACTTGTCACCCTTCGCAACGGTAGACTGGGATGCAGTCGCGCTCACGAACGGCTTCTTGATGGTAACTGAAACGGTACCGTAGGTTGCATCGCCGAGATCCGGCTTTGCTTTTGCATCGCTGACAGCGTAGATCGTGTAGACACCTGCATCAAGTGCAACGTTCTGAGTTTGCCACTTGTAGGACCAGGTGTTGTCCGAGAGCACATCCACGGTAACGAACGTGCCGGACTGGTTGCTTGCACAAGTCGTGCTCACATCGTCAAGCTTGGCACCGTAGGTAGTACCAATGTTCGGACCGGTGATGAACAGGTAGGTGGTCTTGCTTTCGGTGTTCGTACCGGAGAGCTTGACTTCCTCACCGAGGTAGTAGTTCTGGTCGCCTGCTGCAACGATGGTCACGGAACCCTTCTGGACCGTTACATCGACTTCATCGGACTTGATGTTGGTTCCCGGGGTGGTGCTGTAGATATACTGAGTAACACTTGCCGGAGCATTGCGGCTGTTGTCGCGCTCGACACGGACCGTGAACTTCTGGTCCTTGGTCAGCCGGGTGGTCGAGAACTGGACAGTCCTCTTACCTGCATCATCGGTCTTGAGGATTGCACGGTAGTAGCTTCCGTTCAGGGATGCTGCACCGGTCGGCTGGTCGGCCTGGATGAAGATCTTGCTCTGCGAGGTGTAGTTACCGGACGGGTCAGTGGACTCGCTGGTAGAGTTGTACGTCGCAGTGGTGTTGATGTAGACACTTGCCTGGTAATTGTCGATGGTCGGCGGAACGTCACCATATCCGGTGGTGTTCGAGAACGGATTTCCAGGCAGGGAGCTGATGCTCTTGAGCCAGACGAAGTAGTACGTGTTCGGCTTACCAGTGACAGTCACCGAGAACGGGTTACCCCGGACGACGGTGTCCTTGTTGGACGCAATCTGCACGGTATCCGAAACGACGGTAACGGTCTTTGCAGAGGTTACAGTCTTACCGGAGTAGTCTGCACCGGAGGAGTCCTTGTAGTTGTCCTTCATGTGGTTGAGCTTGACTTCAGCGGTGATGGTGTACGTGCCTGCAGGGTATGCGTAGGTGTTACTGGAGTCCTGGTATCCGGTTGCCCAGTAGATCTTGTAGTTTGCGTTACCTGCGAAGTCTCCCCAGAACCAAAGGCTCTTGTTGACATTCTGGTAGTAGGTGTAGTTCGACACACCTGCTCCGTTGGTGGTTCCAGCGATAAGCTGGTTCAGGGTTGAGCCCTGGTCGGTCTTGATCTTGATGTTGATGTAACCTGTGTCACCATTGGTATAGTTGTTGTCAAGGAGACGCTGGCTCTCGATCGAATAGAGGTTCGAGATGATCGCGAACGTCAGGTTGTCGCCCTGGGGCACGGAAGATCCCGTCACGACTTTACCGGCGGTAGAGTCCTGGGTAAGGTCACGTACCTGAAGGTCAATGGACGGATCAGCTAACTGGAAGGCCGGGAAGTTACCAGTGTTATACCCAGCAGTTCCCCAGTACCAGTTTCCAACGTAGGAGCTGGTAAACTGAGCGGGGTCAATGAAGACACTCGAGTTGCCTCCAATACTTACCGTCTTCGAGGGAGCTGCACCCGATACCGAGTTAGCAGAGTACCACGAAACAGACGTGTTCGGGGACCCATCTACTCTGGCGAGGTTAAGGCTCTGTTCTCCAATAAACACTGTGCTGGTGCCTGAAGAGATATTCTGCCAAGCGCCAGTACCGTCCATCTCGGTAGCCGCACTTACCGGCAGAATAGCAACCAGTGCAAATACTGCAAGCGCAGCCAGTGCAATAGTTAATCGCTTAGTCATTAATCATTTCCTCCATTTTTAACATCATACATTGCAAGCCGGTTCACAACGCATTGTTCGGCAATTGCCGAAAAACGGTTCACCGAGCCCGATACTCCGATTTACGGAATATACTGCAAGTATTTGTAAAACGCGTAATATATCCTTTGTGGTCATTTTCCGGATCAGAAATACTGCTAAAAATGCCTGAATCCCGATTTGCCCGGCTAATTACCCATCTTCAGGTATATTGTTTAAACGATCTTATGATCTGTCGCAGTTTTCACGGAGGTCCGTGGATATGCCCGGGAATCGCGCACAGGAAATTCTCACTTCCCGGAATAAACGGTTTCCGGAAAAAATCGGATTGGAGTTTCCGGATATCTCATTACCTAATCGGAATACTGGAATAAGGATTTTGCATCGAAAGCCAGAGGGTAACAATCCAAAATTCCACACTCGCCATATGCCCCAGAGAGTTGTCGCTTTATTGGGGGTTCTCTGACGAGGATATGGGAAGATCTGAATCGATCCATCCAATTGGTTTAAGCCCATCATTTCGGAATCTCTATACCCCTTTCAGATCCCACTAGATAGTACTATGCGGATCATCCGGGCACCCAGCATATCAAGGGCTCACGAACTGGTAATCAAAACAATTCTCGAAAAAGGCTGGGTGCTCCAGACCGAGAATGATGAAGCAACGGTGGAACTCGATGAAGTAGCTCTCCAGATAGACACCCCCTTCGCTGAGCCCATGGTAAGCCAAGCGTCCCGGTTCCAGCAGAAATTCCTAGAGCAGTATGCAAAAAACCTTCTCGAAGGATCAGATTCTGTCTTTGAATACGATTACCACGGCCGCCTCTTCCAGTGGGGAGACGGACTTACACGAGAAAGCATCCTGATCAGCATCAACCAGATTCAGTACATCGTTGAAAAACTGAAATCTTCCCCAGTAAGCCGCAGGGCAGTCGCAGTTACCTGGAACCCGGCAACCGATGAGAGCCTGAACGACTGCCCCTGTCTCCAGCTGGTGCAGTGCATCGTCCGGGAGGGAAAACTCCAGATGAAAGTAGTATTCCGGAGTAACGATATGCTCAGCGCTGCGGGAGCAAACATGTTCGCACTCGTTCATCTCCAGAAATCAGTTGCGGATGAACTCGGGATAGCCTGCGGGACCTATACCCACATCTCGCTCGTCCCGCACATATATTATAAGAGGGACGCAAACGACATCCCGCCATTCTGCGGGAAGGGGGGAAAGATCCAGCCGATTCCTGAAGTATGCGGGGCCTGCGGAAAATGCAGCCATGCTACCAGCCGCTGAACTTTTTCTGCAGGATTATATCAGTCACATTAATTACCAAATAGTCGCAAAAAAAGTAAGGCGCAGCCCGGTAGTGTAGCGGTCAATCATGCGAGACTCTGGATCTCGCGACAGCAGTTCGAATCTGCTCCGGGCTATTTTTTCTTTTCAGATTTCTGTTTTCAGAGATTTCCTCGAGGCATATCCAGATTTCTTCTGATGCACTACAACTTCGTTCCTGTTATTGCAACGTGATCGACGTGATACTGGGTGAGCCAGATCGGGTCGCGATCAATCCGGTAGGTGTTGGAAAGTTCCCGGACCGCATCGGAACAGAGATCTTCAGGCACCCGGGTTGTATCGATGCTCCGGGTCTTGAGCATCAGAATAAGAGATCCTCCGGTTTTGAGGAATTGCGTATTCCTTAGTACTATAGGTACCTGATCAGGCTGGGCTATATCCATGTATATAAGATCTACCGGTTCCACGAACGGGGCATATTCCTCAGGAAGCCGGGCATCCCCCATTATAGGGACGATGTTCTTCCGCTTTCTTGCGATCTCCAGGAGATCCCGCATCGGTCTGGCTGCAAACTCAACTGCATAAACGGTACCAGTATAATCAGCAACGTGCGAAACCGTTGTCCCATTGGCCGCTCCGAGATACAGGATGCTCTGGTTCCGGGTAAGGTCCACCACACCTCCCAGATGACAGAACGCGGCCATCTTACTTCGGGCCGGGTCCCACACCCGATAGCCCTGGAGCGTTTTCTCTCCGTAAACTCCCGCAGGCCCGGGTGAAACCAGGACATCATCAATCCATATCATCTGATTTCACCTCAAGCAGCCTGCCGATATGCTCATCGGTCTTTCGGATAAACTCCGGATCGATCTGTCCCCGGTAATAATCCAAGCGAACCGCAATTGCAAGCTTTCCCGCTATCACCCGGGCAACCTTTCCTCTCAATGCTGTCGGGGCACTATGGACACGCCGGTGCTGGAAGATGATCCCATGCTTGGGAGGAGGTGTCTTCATCCGGAGATGGGAGAATAAAGCACCCCGGGCCCCGAGGACCTGGATAGAACTTGCAGGGAGCCGGGCCAAGGCCTCGAGTCCTCCGGCTCTGGAAAGGAGCCGGGCCGCGACAAGCCCCCCGAGAATAGCGCTGCTGTTAGGAAGAAGCCGGTCAGCGGCCCGGGAAACCTGCCGCATGAGATCATTTCTCTCTTCAGAGAGCGCCTCAATGTTTCCTATGATACCCAGGAGGGCACCCCTGCTCTTCTTCTTCATAATCTGTAAAAGCGGTTTTGCGGGAAGGTTCCGGTATTTCCGTGAAAACCGAGGATCGGTCACAAGATACCATTCCGTCACCTGCTCGGTAAGGAGATTGATCGCTTCATCCATCCGGTCCAGCATCCGCACCATGCTGAGCAGTTCGCGATCTTTCTCCGCGTAATATGACTTCAGCCGGTCTTCTGCAAGAAGCATCGTGATCTCACGCAGTTTCCGGATATACTCATCCCGGTCAGTGCAGAACCCACAGGAAACCGCACAGGACCAGTCCGGGGGAAGAACCGGGATCCCCGCTGCCTTCTGGGAAGCGAGGTATGCGGCAACTGCTGCTGCATCTCCCTGCACCGGACGGCACTTCCCCCCATCCAGCGTTCCAAACCAGAAGGTTTGCATGGTTATCATCTCTGCTACCTGTCGTTATATAACCTGTTTTTGGGAATCCTTCACAGACTACTCCCTGCCGTAGATCTTAAAAAATACCGAACCCGAACGAATACAACATAACCGGGAGCATAATCGCGCCCATGCAATAAATACGAGGAATATTAACCGCCTGCGCCGTGAGTCCGGTCAGGATTGCAAGAGCAAGGACCAGGAGCCCGAACGGCCCGGTGAATACAAAACAGAGGATTGTAACAAATACTATCACGGCATGGTTCAGGAGTGTCCCATCTATTCCTCCGAACCGCCAGGCAGAACGGGCCAGGCCGATTGTCAGGAGGTACGCAAGAAATGCGGCAGCAACTCCCACAATCATTAGGATTGCCATCGAATTCAGGTTCAGCGTTGCTATCGCAGCCATAACCCCGTTCCGGATTCGGTCCAGCGCGAAGAGGGCCGCAAGTCCGGTAAATGCGTTCGCGGTGTTGGCTGCACTCGTTGCAAAGAGATACTCACGACGATTGTTCTCGCCTCCGACTGCTGAAGCAAGAACCCCGTTTGCCGTGGCGGTCGAAAGCCCGGGAAGCCAACCGACCGCGACACCTGCGCAGGTCCCGAGAAGCGACCCTTTCAGGATAGCAGGTCTCCCGATATGCAGTCCGTCGAACTTCTGATCCGGGACTGGCCCCTTCGATGCCACAAGGAGAACAGATATGCCAAAGAGTCCCGCAAGAAGCGGCATAAGGATAGAACTCCCCCCAACTGCATGCCAACTGAGATACGAATAGTGAAGGGAGAACACGCCAAGTATCCCGGATACCAGGAATATGAGGAATGCCCAGGCCGGGGATTCCCCGGTCACAATAAGGTACCCGACCACTGCAAGAAGAAGGAGCCCGATTCCCCAGTCAAAGTAGGACTGAAGCGCGGGAAGGAAAAGAAAGCAGAGCAGAGTTACAGGAACCGCGATAATTATTGCTGAAGCGCTTCCAAGAGCCGCAATCCGAACCGCTTCCTCCCCTTTTCCCTCAAGACAGAGGGCATGGGCCGGAAGAACTGAAAGCGCCGTGTCAGCATCGGGGATACCAAGGAACGTGCTCGGAATGATATCGAGAAATGTGTGGGTGATGAGCGCCGAGAACATAGCCGCAGCAAGAGCAACCGGGCCAAAGATCGGAAGAAGAATTGCTGAAAGCCCGAGAAGTATCCCGGCCATAGTGTTGGCATGGACACCGGGAACGAGACCGCTTACCGTCCCCAGTGCAATCCCAGCAAGGACCCCAAGAGCGATCTCCAGCATCAGATGACGTTTAGGAAGGAGTCCAGCATAAACCAGCAGGGTTTCAGGCAGCAGGACAGATACAGTCATAACGAGCCAAGATGATAATCTGGCAATGAAGATCGCAATCACCCGTCTCAAAGAGAAAGGCGCTGGTGATGCCCCCCGGTGCAGGGCATTCGGCCACGAGTGTTATACTGTATCCCCGATTCAATCTGAAATCCAGGAGAAAGTCATCGCAGACTTTGTCGCTGCTGTGCGCAGGAGTGAGTTTGACTGCATTTTCTTCTCAAGTGCCCTCCCTGCGAAAATAATTGCCCCGCATTTAGTCGATCCTCCGAGAGTGATCGCTATCGGGCCGAAGACCGCAGAGACCATCCATGAATGTGGGATAGAATGCGAGACACTGCCGCGGTTTTATTCTGAGGAACTCGTGCCCTATCTTGGAGAATGGATCCTGAAGAAACACATTGGGATTCCCCGCGCCGATGTCCCGAACCCGAACCTTCTCGATTCCATCCGGGCTGCAGGAGGATTCCCCCATGAATTCAGGTGCTATTCCCTTATCGCGACCGGAGAACCACTCGAACTCGATGATGCGGGGGCTATTCTCTTCACCAGTGCAATGTCATTCCGGGAAGCAATCTGGACGCGTCGGGAAGACCTGGTTATAATTGCTATCGGGAAAACAACCGCAGCGGCAATGGCTAAGGGTGGTATCCCACCTGATGTAACCGGTGATGGGAGCTTGGACGGAACCCTTCCCGCGTTGAATACCTATCTGGAACGAAACCATGACAAAGGTCACAAATAAAGTCACGATTTACCCTGCCATACCTCATCCAACTGATGCTCCCGCACGGGATGACCCAACGAAAGCGCACCTCTGGGATGGGCCAGGAATTATTATCGTTGATAAACCGAGAGGTCCCACTAGTCACCAGGTGACCGCATGGGTTGGGGAGATGCTGGGGGTTGAAGTGGGTCACAGCGGCACGCTGGACCCGGGGGTCTCTGGCGTCCTTGCCATTATGCTGGGAAACGCGGTCAGGCTCGCAAGGATCCTTCTCAGTGAAGAGAAAGAATATGTCTGCCTGATGCGCCTGCATGCCCCGATATCCCGGGAAAAAATTGAGGAAATATCGCGGGAATTTACCGGGAAGATCTACCAGCGTCCCCCGAAACGAAGCGCCGTGAAACGGAACCTCCGTATCAGGACCATCCACCGAATCGAGATCCTCGATGTCCGGGAAACCTGGGTTCTCTTCCGGGTCCATTGCGATGCAGGGACATATATCCGCTCGATCTGCCATCATATGGGTCTCGCCCTTGGTACCGGGGCGCACATGCAGGAGCTCCGTAGGGTATGGTCCGGGGAATTTACTGAACAGCAGGCAGTTACCTTACACCAGATCAAGGACGCGGTACAGACAGCAAAAGAGGGCAACCTAGAGGAGTTGAACCGGATCATCCTTCGCGTAGAGACAGTCTCCCTCGCAATTCCAAAGCTGACTATACGGGATACTGCTGTCGATGCGGTCTGTCACGGGGCAGTTCTTGCGGGAGTCGGAGTGCTGGAAAAAGAGGAGTTCCGGAAAGGAGAGACGGTCGCTATCCAGACTGGTCAGGGAAAACTGGTCGCACTGGGAGAGGCACTCGTTCCGTCCGCTGCGTTCCGACCCGGTGAGCCCGGTCTCGTCATAGCGCCGAGAACGGTCTTTATGAAGCCCGGGACATTCCCCCGTGCCTGGGTGAAAAAAGATCGCCCCGGAAGGGATACCATTAAAAAAACCGGAAGATAATGGTAAGGGTGCACTTTCGTGCATGACCGCCATCATTTGCTGGGGTAGTCTAGACCGGTAAGGCGCAGGCCTGGAAAGCCTGTGGGGCGAAAGCCCCTCGGGAGTTCAAATCTCCCCTCCAGCGTCCATTTTTGACAGATCTTCCCTTGGAGAGGATACGTGGTTTTACGAATTCGATAAGGCACGGAACCACCAACTCTTTGCATACAGCCACATACTTTCCCTATTTTTAGATCTCGAAAACCACAATTTTGGCCCTTTAGAGAAATTTAGCGTTATTCTGTGTATCCGGCTTTTCCCAGAGATCTAATTTCACCGTTTTTCCAAGGGTATATCAAGGTAAATTCAAGAATTTTCTATTCTGCCCGGATTTTGAATAAACTGCCGGCTGGTTTATACAAAAGGGTATGAAAACCAAAACCCGTGCAGGACAGAGAAAGCATACCGGGACAGCAACAGGAAATCTCCCGAATGGAGAGAAACATAGGCTGGGGGGTTCCTGTTGGGGGTATGAATCGATATCAATTGAGACTAAAAGAAAAGGGGCGCAATTTCCCAATGAGAAACCCTATCAGGAGATAGGTAAAGGGATGTCAGGCATTACAAATAGTCCCTGCTCAATATAGCGACAGTCGTACCTGGACAAGGTACAGAAAAAATAGGAAATCCTGCCAATACCCGCTGCGGTCTTCCAGAGTTCAACAGATACCCTCATTGCCTTTTAAGCCCGAAGGGTCTGCTTTGCGCACACAGAACCTGCAGCTTCCCCAAGGGCGAACGCTTTCAGGTTGATATCAATGGTTTTCTTTGGGACGAGCCCTTCAATTGCCCGGGTGAGTGATTCCTTCTTTAAAGGCAGGAGATGTGATGCGGCCCCGAGAAGCGCTATATTCTGGGTCAGGGGACTTCCAGCCTCTTTTGCTATTTTCTCGGCTTCGATAACACAGACATCATTCCTAGAAAGCGCCTCCAGAATACCGGATTCATTTGGCACCGGAAGTTTCTGGGTAAAGACCGATGTCGGAACCACCAGTTGCCGGTTGACAATTATGGTTCCGGAGGGTTTGAGATAATGCGAATACCGCAGCGCCTCAAGGAGATCGAAAGCGACAAGAAGGTCAGCAGTACCGGGCGCAATCAGGGGCCCGAATCTGCCATCAATCCTTATATGGCTTTCGACTGAACCCCCCCGCTGGGCCATACCGTGGGTCTCAGCGCCCCGCACGCTCCTACCTTCCAGGAGACATGCCTGTCCAAGGATATTCGATGCAAGAATCGTCCCCTGGCCCCCGATTCCCACAATCATGACATCAAAGGGCTTCATTGCTTTCCCACCCGTATAATCGCTCCGACGGGACAGATCGGAACGCAGACCGCGCAACCACTGCACAACTCCGTGATATGGGACTTCTCGCCATCAGATTCGATTGCCGGGCAGCCAAACCGGATGCAGGCGCCGCAGCCGGTGCATCGTTCTCCATCCACAGTATAACGGGGCCGATTCATGCCGGAACGTTTCGCAGTAATCACACACTCCTGCTTTGTAATAATAACCTTCACACCGCTTCCCGCCTTCGCCTTTTCCAGAATCTCAAGAAGTGACGCAAGATCATAGGGATCAACAGTTTCCACAAACCTGACCCCGCATGCCCGGGCTATCTGCTCCAGGGAAACTGCCGGACTTTCAATACCACAGGCAGTATAACCTGTCACCGGATTCGGCTGGTGACCGGTCATCGCAGTGATCCGGTTATCCAGGATGACAACAGTCATCCGTGCATCGTTGTAAACGGCATTGAGGAGTCCCTGTATCCCTGTGTGAAGGAATGTCGAATCCCCAATTGTGCATACAACGTCGCGCTCTTCACCCGAGTGCGCTATGCCACTCCCGACCGTGATAGAAGCACCCATACAGATCGTGGTATCAACGACCCCCAGCTGGAGCCCCAGCGTGTAGCATCCTATATCGCTCGGGTAGATCCCGTCCCGGAATACTTTCCTGATAGCAAAAAAAACAGCCCGGTGCGAACAGCCAGCGCAGAGGATGGGTGGGCGAGGGGGAAGGTTTTCCACGGGAGCAACAGCGGGACAGGGGTTTTCCTTCAGGAACCCAACCCTGGTGAGGATAGCCGCAACCAGCTGGGGAGAGAGTTCCCCTTCAAAGGGAACATAGCCATTCTTCTTCCCGTGTACCTGGACAAGACCTGCGACTTCCCTGACCGCCTCTTCCACTTCAGGCGCAAGCTCTTCGATTACAAGAACTTCATCATGCTTCCGGACAAAGTCCTGGAGCCAGGTTTCATCGATCGGATATGCCCCAATCTTCATGAATGAGATTGTGTCAGGCAAAAGTTCCTGAACATATGCTGCACCAACACCGCTTGCAATGACCGCTTTTTTTCCCCGGATCTCGAACCGGTTGAACCCGAGTTCCATAAGCCGTTTCTTCACAAGGGGCTGCTTCGCGTTCAGTTTTTTATGCAGAACACGGGTATGGGCTGGAATAACGACGTACTGCTTCGGATCTTTCTGGAATTCGCCTTTATGGGATACCGGATGGATCTCACCAAGCTCGACATCAGCTTTTGAATGACAGATCCGGGTTGTAGGGCGGAAAAGAACGGGGAGACCCAGTTCACGCGAAAGGGAGAACGCGTCACGGATCATATCATGGGCTTCCTGAAGGGTTGCTGGATCAAGACAGGGAACTCTCGCAAACCTTGCATAACACCTGCTGTCCTGCTCATTCTGCGAGCTGTGCGCGAACGGGTCATCGGCGCTCAGTATAACAAGCCCGCCCGTTACACCGGTATATGCGCTGGTCATGAAAGGATCTGCCGCAACATTCAGGCCGACATGCTTCATCGTGCAGAGAGAAGAGAGCCCGCACCAGGCTGCCGCGAGGGCATTTTCCAACGCGACCTTCTCGTTCACCGACCACTCGATATAATAGGACCGCTCCTTCTGCCCCCTGAGGACGTCTACCACTTCCGATGACGGTGTCCCCGGGTAACCAGACACAAAATCCACCGGCGCCTCACAACAGGCATGGGCAATCGCTTCATTTCCAAGGAGATATTGCCGTTCCATTCCGAAAAGCCCCACAGGTTATTACCCGGCAATATTTTACTGCCGAGTATATGTAGTATGTCCATTTCCCTCTGTGCGATCCCTGGCAGAGAGGGAGTTGAGCAAATTGGTATTCACAACCTATAAAAGGTCAAATGAAGTATGTAATAAGGTAACGTCTAGGGCCCGTAGCATAGCTCGGTGGTGCGCCCGGCTGATAACCGGGAGGTCATGTGTTCGAATCACATCGGGCCCATTCTTTTTATTCCCTGCGCTCACACCATGTTTCATGGATGGCAGGATTCGTGTTTTCTTCATGGCTGCGATTATCATATCGCTGCTTCTGGCACTGATCAATATCTACCTTGCCGGAATCGCGTTTATCGTATTTATGGTCCTCATTATGTCCCTCGCGATCATGCAGGATGCACGTCCCCGGCCGGATGTCTGGGCATCCCTTGCTGATGATGCAAAGGGGGTTATTCTTTCAAACCGGGGAACCGCACCGGCTGTTCGTATCCATACAGCCCTTGTTCCCTTGAATATCGAATTCGATCTACCTGAACTTGAAGTGGATACCCGTTCAAATCACGAACTTCATGAAATGATCCAGAATATAAAAGCTGTCATGACCTGGGAAAGTACAGAGGGGGAACACTATTCCCGAACAGTCAACCTGTCCGCGTTTGGCTCAGGAGACGATGATCTCCTGAAACCGATGTTCCCTATGTTTGGGTGGAAGTAACAAGGGGCCGAAAAAAGAAATCAGGACTTCTTGCCTATAGGCGCGATCACATATTCAAGAACTTTTCCCATCGCGTCGAGAAGATCTTTTTCTGATTTAAGATAATCCCGCATTGCCCGGTATAGCATAAACATCGCATCGTACCCGTAGATCTTGAGAACGTCTTCCGGGGTAATGGGATGGAGAAGCGAATCCGTAATGAACTCATCGGAGCTGTACATCAGCTCAAAAAATTTCCCGTCTTCGGAAAGAACGCAGAACTGGTCGGTCACCTTCCGGGCGACGTTATCCGGACGAAATGGCATAGGATCTGTTTTTCCAAGTATGATCATCTTTTTGGGATAGTATTCCGCATCATACATCTCGCCCTTTGCATCCTGCTTCCCCTTTTCGAGCATCCCTATTCCGACAGTGGATACGATGCCCATGACCGACTCCGCCATCTTCCTGAGAAGTGCGGCGTCCTTTGAGTGGATCTTTTCAGTGAGTCCGGATTCCTGTTTTTTCATCTCGTCGATTTTTTTCAGGATCTCGTTAAAACCATCCTCAATAACATCTGCCATTTCTGTCTTCTCCAGCACTCTATTCGTCCGTATCCACTCCAGATATAGTTTTCAGAATGAATGCGCCACATATGCTGTTGCTCCGAAACATTCCGGATTCAGTCTTCAACGAAATCCCTTATGACCGGGATCGCGCATCTGGTTCAGTGAGTCCGGATTTGTTGGTACCGGAAGGTGGGGGGGTTTGAGGGAGAAATTTAGAATTGTGGATGAGACCCAAAATCCGGAAATTTCCAAAATGATCGGGAGCGCTGGATACTACATCTCATTTTTGGGAGATGAAACATGTACTACAGGCACGGTATCATCGGTATCGCGCCGGAGTTTTTCAGGAAAACCCTGAATCTCTTCCAGGAACTCCCCGGTAAAATAATAGGTCTTATCTTCCCGGATCCTAGCCCGGCCCCGGTACCCCAGCGGCAGGTCTTCACGAAGAACAATATTGAGATAATTTCCGGTCCTGCACAAAACCGAACCGGGTTTCCTTTTTTCCGTTACGATGAACGGAACGGTTTTCCCGATCCACTCCGCGTTGCTCCGGTGGTAGATCCTTTCGGCAATCGCAAGGACAATTCGGGAACGATCTTTTTTCACGAAATCCGGGAACTCCTGTACAGTTGCCACCGGGGTATGCTCCCTCTTGGAGAAGCGGGTCACGTTGACCTTCTGGGGCCAGGTCCGCTCCAAAAGGTCCAGAGTCTCTCCGAATTCCCGCTCAGTCTCCCCGGGATAGCCAACGATCACGTCGGTCATCAGGTTCAGATCCGGGAACCGGGACCGGAGGGTATCCGTGATTGCAATGAAATTTTCCCGCGAATACCCCCTGCCCATCTGTTCCAGCACCCGGTTCGATCCCGACTGCACCGGCAGGTGAACGAACCGGAATATGTTCTCATGGGAAAATGCATCGAGCATAGCAGGGAGAATGGGGAGCAGGGTTTTCGGGTTCATCATGCCGAGACGGAGAGAAAAGTTCCCTTCCTTTCGACTGATTCGTTTCAGGAGATCGGGAAGCGTCTTTCCGATATCCCTTCCCCAGGCACTCACATCCTGTGCGGTAAGCTGGATCTCGGGAATTCCCGTGCTTGCGCAGGCTTCAACCTGCGACACTATCTCATCTAGAGAAAAACTCACAAGCGGTCCACGCGCTTTCCGGGTAATGCAGTAAGTACAAGACCCAAGACACCCCTGAGCGATCTGCACAATGCCAGATGTTGCGGAACCGGTAGACTGCAACCTACGGTACTTCCGGTAAATTTCCTTCGGGAAGATGACCCCCGGGGAACAGACGGCCTGGATTTTCTCCAGCTGGACGACCGGCATGCATCCTGATACGTACAGTTCCCGGTCTCGGTACTCCCCCAAGATCCGGAGCATATGGCGTTCAGTCGGAGCGATCACCGTACAGGTATTGATGATAACGACATCGGCCAGAGATGCAGATTCCACTCTCGTGCATCCCTGGTTTCCCAGAACACGGGCGAGTTTCTCTGCATCCCCGGAATTATATGTACAGCCATACGACTCGATGTATACCCGCTTCCCCCGGATAGCATCGATCCCCATGGATTTTACATCTCCCGTTTCAGGAATAGTGGGGACTTCAGATAATATCTGCATTCCGTCCGAAGAGATTCCGGAAATCACAATCATTAACCGATTGTACTTCTATCACTGTACAATGATCAGAGTCGGCCTCCTTGGCTGTGGAAATATCGGCCATATCATCGCAAAACACGCAGATTCTATTAAAATTTCCGCGCTTTTTGATCATGTCCCTGAGAAAGCAGAGGAACTTGCAAAGATAACAGGAGGTACTGCATACCGCGATTTCAGCTCTTTTGTTGCCGCCGATGTAGATCTTTTTCTCGAAGCAGCTTCCGTCAAAGCCGTGAAGCTATATGGCAGGGAGATCCTCACCCACAAAAAAGATATCGTTATCATGAGTGTCGGGGCACTCGCGAACAAGGAATTCCATGACCAACTGGTCGCAGCCGCCCGGGAAAACGGGAGAAAGATCCATGTACCGAGCGGTGCAGTCTTTGGACTGGACAACCTGAAAATCGGTCAGATATCTTCCATCAATAAGCTCCTGCTCAAAACCACAAAAAGCCCTGCATCCCTGGGAATAAACGCTGATGAAAAACGGTTGATCTTTCGGGGAAAGGCCAATGAATGTATCAAGGCCTACCCGAAGAACGTGAACGTATCTGTTGCCCTCGGCCTCGCAGCAGGCCGTGATGCTGATGTGGAACTCTGGGTCGACCCGGAAATTGACCGGAATATTCACGAAATTATGATTGAAGGAGATTTCGGGGACACTTATATCCGCGTCAGGAACCTCCCGAGTCCGGACAACCCTGCTACGAGTTACCTTGCAGCGCTCTCCATCCTGTCGCTCCTCCGAAATCTGGAACAGACGCTTGTAGTGGGGACCTGACAATGCGGGAAATGCCCATTCTTTATATACTACAGAAGGTACTGCCATGACTTCCCTCCGCTACCTGCTCCGGTTCATTGAGGAGGATGCACAGTTCGGGGATATAACTTCAGAAGCAATTCTGGGTGAGAGGGATGCCTCTGCGACAATAATTGTAAAGGAAGATGCCGTTATCGCGGGACTCGATGAAGCTGTAGCACTCTTCACCTATTTTGACCTCGCCATAGAAACCGGTGTACGGGATGGAGAACCTGTCCAAAAAGGAACCTGCGTTCTCCGGATTCAAGGCAGCGCAAAAAAGATCCTGCTTGTAGAACGGACGGCACTCAATATCATCGGGAGGATGAGCGGTATCGCAACCAAAACCGCACGTTATGCTGCGCTTGTCCATTCAGTAAACCCGAAATGCCGGGTTGCAGGCACCAGGAAGACCGCACCCGGCCTCCGTATGCTCGATAAAAAAGCGATCTCCCTTGGGAGAGGTGAGGCCCACCGGTTCAGCCTCTCGGACGGCATTTTGATCAAGGATAACCATCTCGCGCTGGTCCCTTTAAAGGAGGCCATCGCTTCCAGCCGGAAAGCCTATGCCTTTCGGCAAATTGAGGTGGAGGTGGAAAATCCGGGAGATGCGGCCATCGCTGCATACGCAGGTGCCGATATTATCCTGCTGGATAATATGAAACCCGGGGAAATCCAAACAACTCTCGATCTACTTCAGAAAGAGGGACTCCGGGAGAAAATCCTCCTGGAAATATCCGGGGGGATGGATGAACAGACCATCCAGGATTATGCGCGACTTACTGTGGACATCATTAGTATCGGTGCACTCACCCATTCTGTCAAAAATATCGATGTCAGCCTGGAAATTTTCCCTGCCCGATAGTACCTCCATTTTCCGAAGCAGTCCCTGCAAAACTACTCCTTAAAAGAAAACCTTATCATCCGATACCCCAATTTTCGACTGGAGCAGAATACAAATGGGTGACGGAGGGCTGGAGAACCCAGATTCAGAACAAAAAGGAGAACTGGTTCTGAACCAGACAGAAAAGATACGGGGATATATCGATCTTCTCAAAAGTCCCCTTCTCAATTCCCGCTGGAGAGCCGCCGAAGCACTTGGAGAAATAGGAGACGCATCAGCAGTCCTGCCGCTAATTGCCGCCCTGAACGATCCATTCGTGGAAGTGCAGTGGATTGCGGCAAAAGCATTGGGCAAGATCGGTGACAGGAGGGCTGTCAATCCCCTTATCGTTTGCCTGAAATCCAGTGAGAAGTGGCTGCGAATCGGTGCTGCCTGGGGACTTGGCCGGCTTCGTGATCCGAAAGCCATCCCTCCATTGACAGAACTTCTTACTGATCCTAAACGGGATGTCCGGAAAAACGTAGTATGGGCTCTTGGTCAAATAGAGAATGAACAGGCTATCGGGCCACTTCACATGGCAGAACAGGACCCGGATCCCCTTGTCCGTGATGAGGCCCGGTCCGCATTACAAAAAATCGAAAGCCAGCGATCCGGGAAACAACCTGATGGGTTATCACCCCCGGCGCAATCCTTGTGAAGTCGGAATGGGAATTGGCCATTCTCATGAAGGCTTCTCGTATATACCTGTATAATGGGAGGTGTGTATGGAATTATCGAACCAGCTCCAGATCCTGTCCATAGGAATCGAAACCCTCTCCGTTATCACGGGTCTTGCACTCGCAATCCGGAAAAAGAAGGTTTACGGCTGGCTGATCTCGCTAACCTTTACACTCTACATATTTTTCGATCTCTCCCGTATTTATTGGCCGGGAATTTCCCCGGATCTGCACTCGCTGGCGTTCCTTGCTGCAAGTGTAGCGATCCTTATCACATTCTGGCTCATGTACCGGGAATCCTGACGGAATTTTCAATATCACAAATACGGGCTCAGGGATTCACGGTGATATCCCCGGGGCTTCCGACCACAATCTCCTTTTTTCCCCGGTAGATCTGGACGACGCCATACAGTTCTACCCGGTCCCCTTTTACGATTGCAACTTTTCCCGCGATCTCCGCAGGAAGAAAGACCGAAACTCCATTACAATCGAGGATGAGATTTCCCCCGTTCGTGGTCGCGGTAACACGCTCGATCGTCGCATTCAGGAAAACAAGCTGCCCCTCCGGGGACTCCACGCTGAAGGGTACGGCAAATGCGGCACTCCCAAGGTAACTGATAATGCTATATCCTGCCCCGAGGGCAAGAAGAACCACAGCGAGCAGAACGAGAGCGGTCTTCTCTTCCCGTTCGAGCATGGCAAAGGGTGGGAAGTATGGTTATATCAAATCACCGGATTTTCCTGGCAGGAACGCGAGGATCGAATCCCCCTCGTATCCTGAGTTGCCCGAACCAACAAGTTGATGGTTAACACCGTTAACAATTACATATGCAAGCCAACAGCCTTCCTCCCTCATCCAGGACGGTCCTTGACATTCTCCACGATAGTGGAGCACTAACGCACAAGGAGCTTGTAACAAAGAGCCACCTTGCTCCAAGGACAGTCAGGTATGCATTGAAACGGCTCAAGGAGCGCCGGCTTATCATAGAGAAGTTCAACTTCCGTGATGCCAGGCAGATAATCTACCAGTCGGCCCCAAGCCCAGTTGCTATACCGGTGACTGCATGAATGAACTCCCCTGCGACATAATGCATTGCGATCTTATGGTTCGCAGGGTACTCCCTAGTATGCGCGCTGAGATGGTTTACCGTTGTGTAACCGAACAAGGAGTAAGCCAGAGCGAGATCGCAAAACGACTGGGAGTAAGCCGGGCGGCAATCTCCCAGTACCTCAGTCGCAAGCGCGGCGATGCAGATATCGAGATGACAACGGAACTCAATGCGGTTATTGACCGTTGGGTTCTTGCGGTCATATCAGGGAATGCCAATATAACCCTTTGTGATGTGTGCCGATCGGCACGCGAAACGAGCCCGCTCTGGGAAGCTAAGTAACATTAATGCCGGTACCTGCGCAGAGCGATAAGCGCAAGTCCGGCAAGTATTGCAATTGCAATACCGACTTTTAAATAATCCGTTTCCCCACCAGAGGGTTTTTTCGCATTCCAGTCATAGAGGAAGACTTCACTGAAATACCGGGCAACACCGGGATGATCGATGATCACACCTACTTCCCGGTTGAAATTCGGAGAGTTGGTATTCCAGTTGATGCTGGAGATGAGAACCCGCTCATTATCCACGATGACTCCCTTATTGTGGATCTTTTCAAAACCTGTGCTGGCCGTATCGACAAGCCTCGCTTCAAGCGGCAGATGTTCCTCCTGCGCAATTCTATTGATCATCCGGACCATTTCATCGTTGTCCGCAGTATCCTCAAGATTGTACCAATAGGAATCAAGGAGAACACGCACCGAAACACCGTTGCGAGATGCGTTTATTGCGGTTGCCAGGTAGGGGTTCAATTCAGTAGGGGACTTGTTCGTGATATACGCTTGTTCGATATCGATACTGCGGGTGGCGCTATTCATAAGATCCAGTACCAGGGAGCAGGTGTCCGGCGCAAGGACCGGCGTCACGCGTGCACCCGAAAATGTTTCAGCAGAAAACCGGGATGGATAACTGGCTCCTGAGGGAGACTCCAGTGTTCCCTCGACTACCCGCGCCGGTGCGATAAACCGGGACCCGACATCTGTTTCAAAGACCATATCCATGTACCGGGCGACCTGCTCGTCCCTGATGTAAACCCCCCAACCCCGGTTGCCTGAAGTACCGGGATTGGGGATTCCACTCGCCTTGAAATTCTCGCTTGTCACAAGAACCGAATTTTCATCGATAACCAGATATTTGGCATGATCATATCTGTACGGCGCGTGTGAGCCAAGAGTAGACTGCATCTGGTACACGGGAATCCCACTGGCATTGAGCCTGTACAGGGCAGCCTTTTCTTCAGAAGACATTCCGCCAACGGGCCCTCCTTCCAAAAGAACGGTCACCGACACACCCCGCCCCGTAGCATCGATCAGGGCTTGAGTGATACCCGGACTGGAAAATTCATACACATTGAGGTGGATCTCGCGCTGGGCTCCTTCGATTGCGTCAGTGAGGATTTCATAGGAGGAATCGGGGGAGACAAATACGGTCAACGTGACGTTATCAAAGGCTTCCGGAATAAACCGGGACTGCCCGATAAAGAGAGGACGGATGTCCCAGATACCATGGGTGAGATAATGGATCTGCCCTTCGCGGGGAGTGACATTGGTCGGCCAAGCGACGGACTGGATCAACTGATTGTGGTCGTAGAGATAGAGTTCGTCCCGGGAATTCCCGAGTGCAAGCGTTCCGCCCCGCACCACATCCGGGACGCTCTTTGAATAATCATACCATTCATAATCCGGATATCTGGCGTGGGTCTGGCAGAACGCGATTGCATTCTTCGCTATAGTGATTCTCCCGGAAATAGTGCACCCTGCCGGAAAGCGGAATCCGCCTTCACCATCAGATACCGTGATCCCGTCAAGCAGACCGTTTCCTTCCAGAACAATGTACTCATCAGGATCTTCCGAAAGGTAGGGATCGGGGCAGAATTCGACGATCTGGACCGCATTCACCGGAATGATAAGGAGGAAGAGCGCTATGAGAAGAGAAGAGAGCCGCGGCGCACGCATTATCTTTGTTAACGCTCATATCCCTCTTTAGCGTATTGAAATCATCCCCGGTCCTATGCCGGTTCTCCCTAGAGGAACTCATGATGAAGATCCGAAACGATTCCTTTTCACTTCTGGTCGTAAAAATCGGGGGAAGTCTCTTTGATATTGCTGAGAAGCTGGTTCCCGCGCTCAGGTCTTCAGAACGTCCTCTCCTCATTGTTCCGGGCGGCGGCGCCTTTGCTGATACGATACGGTCACTTCGCCTGGATGAAGACACTGCTCATTGGATGGCAATAACTGCAATGGAACAGTCAGGTTGGCTCCTGCATTCGCTCGGCCTTCCGATAACGGATATGCTCCGGATACCTGAAGAGCCAACAGTCCTCCTTCCCTATTGTGTCCTACGGGACGCGGACCCTCTTCCGCATACGTGGGATGTAACCTCAGATACCATCGCCGCATGGGTCGCAGGTTCGCTTGGAACCGATCTGCTCCTCATTAAATCAGTTGACGGGATCATTTCCGGGGACAAACTGTACCCTGCAATCTCTATGCCCATCCCGACAAATACCGTAGATCCCTTCCTCCTGCCGTTTATCCTTGAACGCCGCATTCGCACCAGCATACTGAATGGCAGAGCAGAGGGCAGACTCGCCGCGTTTCTGAGAGGAGACGATGTTCCTTGTACGGTTATCGAAACCGCATGAGTTATCCGAAGATAATATCCTTAAAAACCAGGTAACCAGGCATGGCTCTCCAAGATTTCTGATTAGGGCAACTCATGATAGGTCATTACCAAGAAGCCTTTATTGGTAATAAACGTAGAAATATAGGAATCGATCAGGTGGATCATATGTCACAGAAAAAATGTACATCATGCAGCGCGCCCCTTGCCGAGCAGGGTTATGCAAAATTCGGTTGCCCGGAGTGCGGGTTTGAGATTCAGAGATGCCAGAGCTGCAGGGAACAGAGCCGCGTGTACGTGTGCCCCAAGTGTGGATTCGGGGGTCCGTAAACTATGGGATCAGTCGCCGTGATCGCACGGGTCATGCCGGAATCTCCTGAGGTAAACCTTGAGGAACTGAAGGTAGCGCTCAAAAAGAAAGTACCCGGAATTCAGGATATCAGGGAAGAGCCGATCGGGTTCGGGCTCAAGGCGCTCAAACTTGTGGCAGTCGTGAACGATCAGGGCGGTGAAACCGAGGCCATCGAAAAGGCACTTGCATCGGTTGCCGGGGTCGAGCGGGCTGAGATCATCGAAGCTACACTCACCTAACCTTTTATAACATCTTTTTTTTTAATTATGCAACCCGAACAGGTTTTTAAGCAGTTCTCATAGGATCAGGTTTCCAGATTGCCTGCAATTTTACCTATATGAGGAAGAAGAAACAATTCGAGATCAAATATCCTGAAAAATGATAGGAGACCGAATCCCAGTCTCTCAAACGGGTTTTATTTGATTTATCTCCAAAGGGCGTGGAAGGGGAGAACCGTCGCCCTCACCTTATCAGTCTCGGGTTGACCCAGCGATACAGAATTAATGCCTTGATAAAGCAGAACGAGACATCAGAGATTTTAAGGGAAGTTATTCCATTTCATCATCAAGCCGGTCGAGAACCTGCTTTGTTATGGTCCGAATCTTTTTGACCGAATCGCGGAATGCGGATACTTCATAGTCTTCGATCCGGATCGTGACTGGAAAAACACCGTCCCGGTTAATCCGCGCCGGAACCCCTACACATACATTCCCAATCCCATGCACTTCACGCTTTATATGCGCCGAAACAGTGAGGATCCGGTTCTCATTTCCCAGAATGGTACTGACGATATTCGCAATCGCTTCGCCAGGACCATAGACCGTCGAACCTTTGTACTTGATAATAAGTTCCCCGCTATGTTTGACCCGCTCTACCATATCTCCGACCGGCAACTTCGAGAACTCGGGAAGGTTGCTGATCTGGATACCCCCAACGGTCGTAGCAGACCAGAGCGGCACCATCGATGAACCGTGCTCACCGATGATCCGAGTGTGGACCTCGCTCACATGGACCTTGAAGAATGCTGCGATGAGGGCTTTAAGCCGCATCGAATCCAGATGCGTCCCGAGACCGAAGACCTGATTTGCTTTCATTCCGGAATACCGGAGCGCAACAGAGGTCATCACATCGACCGGGTTGGTCACCATCAGGATCTTTGACTTGGGTGCCACATGCCCGATTTCACGTGCAATCGGAGCGATGATCATCGCGTTCCGGAGAGCTAGATCCAGCCGGTCCTGACCGGGAACACGGGGAGCTCCTGCGGTACAAACGATAATTTCCGACCCTTTCAGATCGGCGAAATCCGTTGTCCATGAAACCCGGCTATCAGTTCCCCTGGCCGCAAATGAATCAAGAAGATCGTGGGAAATTCCTTGGAGAAGTTCTTCTCTCCCGGGTCTCCCATACAACATGACCTCGCTCGTGTACGGTATTGCAGAGATCGCATGCGCTGCGAACATCCCGACATTTCCCGTAGCACCTATGATGGAAATCTTGGACATAATATCCGTGATAATAGTAATCGCGAAAGCGGGGACACGTCATCGGTCGACAGCACGTTATTTCCTTTGCCCGTTGCAGCCTTTCTCCGCCCCGCACCCCCGTGGGCGCCGAATGTCCACGGTAAGTCTGCTCCCTTCCGGGCCTGAACCGTTCCCCGCGGCAACAGGTCGTAATTCCCTCCGGAATCTTGATCCCTGTCCACCGACCTCACAGGACGAGGTTTCTTCGTCAGGACACAACATACTCGGGAAACCCGTTACAGCCTCCCTCAGACTTCGCCCCCCGCATACCGACGGTTTCGGGTAATAAGTGACGCCGGACCACCCGGGCTAGTCCCCATATACCTATGTGCAGAAGGTAAAAAGTCTTTCAGGATTTGATCCCCGCGAGTTCCCTGTCCTTTTCCTTCAGGGAATGAATACCTCACCCGGGACGCGATCCTGCCACTCTTTTTTTATGCGCCAGACCACCTCTGCATTATCCTTCCGGAAGATATCCAGAACAGTCATAACAGGTTTTTTCGGTATTACCCGATACAGTTCGCGAAAATCTCCCTGGTATACGATTATTGTCTGCGGCCCGGTTGTATCAGCGACGAGTTCAGGATTTTTCAGGACAGGATTTTTTTTCATCTGGTCGTACGTCTTTTTAATCCGGACCTCATTTACCTGGAATGATTCCGCATTCACTTTAAGATTGAACGCTGCCCAAAACGCAGCAGCAAACCAGGTGTCATTCATAATAACCTGCCGTATACCGAACTGGGCAGCCGTAAGGCCCAGAGTCCCTACCCCGGAACATGCATCCACAAAAACATCCGGAATCGCCGTGTTGATTCGCCGCTCCACAGATACTATTTTTGGATCATATCCCCTGGGGAACTCGATATGGACCAGAGACTGCTGTTTGTACAGAACAACAGGGCCGTGCGATGAGTAAAAAACATCGGCCCGCACATCGCATCCCGCAAGGAGTTCATACACTTTTGGGGGCGTCAGATCCTCCTCATTAACAACCCCAGGGATAAAGTTCCCGCTTTTCACTACCCCCCGGACTTCCGGAACTTCCGCCATAATACGGTCTGCAGTTCCCTTGGTTGCATGCCATGAGAGGAGAAGGAGACTTTTCACAGGCAGGTAGGGTGGAGATCGAATCGAAAAACCCGGGTGAACTAGGGGAACACCTACTGCAGAGAGAGGTGCAACAGGAGAAATTTCCCGCTCTTCCACCATAATGACATAAAGATGCGCGAAGACTTCATCGATGAAACGTTTCCCGCAGGCACAGGGTTTCCCATAAAACATATCGGGGAGAGGAAGGCGCTTATCCAGTATCCGTCCCTTACAATCAGGACACGGAGAAAATACATCAGGAAGTCGATCTGTGAGATCGTGGACAGATTCAATACAATCCGAACCGCAGACCGGGCATTCCATAGAGTGACCGTTGTGCGAACCCGGTAATTATGTTTTGGGAAATATTTTTTCAAAAACTACTCCCGGAAACGAGCGGGAGCCAGCACCGGAAGAAGGAATGGGCCCGATGAGATTCGAACTCATGACCGCCCGGTTATGAGCCGGGCGCTCTGACCGGACTAAGCTACGGGCCCGAGAAGGGATACGCCGCCAACAGGACTCGAACCTGTGACATGCTGGTTAACAGCCAGCCACTCTACCAACTGAGTTATGGCGGCAGACGATGTGCCTTATTAGATTCTTTCTGGGCCTTTTTAAATGTAACTATGTACCGGAGTTACGCCGGAAAAGAACAGATGAACAAATTTATTTAGGGTATAGTACCATTTTAACTACCAACTCGTAAAGGAAATTACGAGGAAGAAATGGTAAAAATATGGTGCCCAAAATGCAAGGCGAAAAAAGTATACCTTCTTTCTAGTGGCAAGAGAAAATGTTCCCAATGCAAGTATGAGTTTACACCTCACCGACTCCCTCTCCATTTAGCGAGAGAAGAGTGGAGAGAGATTATCCGTTGGTTCCTCTTGGAGCAGAGCAGTCAGAATATCGCGGTAAGAACAGGTTTTGAGAGGAGAAGAGTGTTACGTGCACTCACCGTTATTCGAACAGCTCTTACGAAAGATGTTCCAGAGATCTTTTCCGGTACTGTTGAAGTGGATGAAACGTATCTTGAAGGTCAATGGAAAAACAAACGAAAATTCCTGCGCGATCAAGGATCCAAACGAGGTCGAGGGACAACGAAACAACCGGTATTCGGAATCCTTTGTCGTGATGGATCGGTTTGGGCCGAAGTGGTTGATGATGTCAGCGCTGAAACTCTTCAGCCACTTATCTCAAAGAAAGTTACAACCGGTTCAATCATCTGCTCTGATACCTGGAAAGCTTATACCGGGATCGCTTCACGAGGGTATGTCCATCGTCTCGTCAATCATGGAGAACACCAATATTCTGACGGTAAGGGTAACCATATTAATGGTCTGGAAGGATTCTGGGGTTACTTGAAACGAAAACTCGTTTCAAAAGGTGGTGTCCGGAGAGCAAAATTACCTCTTTATCTCGGAGAATACGTATGGAGATACAATCATAGAAACGAAAATGAGAATGGTAAAATCAAACGTATCATCAAGCTACTTGAACTCGAAGTTAGTCGCTGAAATGTGACTATACCCTTTATTTATTTCGCTTCAGCCCTTTTCATCTCATCCAGAAGACGGATAATCTCATCGAGATCAGTATCAAGATGCGCCAAGAGTTCTTCGGCACGGGGAGTTGCAACAGCACCGGCCGGGGAAGCGCGGATATACCCCATCTGCTCCAGAACACGAAGGCTGTAACGGATACGATGGAAAGGCAGGTCAAGGAGCTCGGAGAGCTTCATGATCCCAATCGGCTGGTGCTCTACTACCGCTTTTGCGACCTGAATATGCCGGGTCAGAAGCTCTATCTCTTCTTTCAGCCGTTCGAGCATCCCCCGTCACCCTTACTTACTCTTCCCGCGGTTTTTCTCTTTTCTCCGCGGTTTCAGTTCCCCGCTTACTCTCTTTCGGATCAGAATTTTCGTCCAGCCATTGTTTAGCCCGGTAGTAGGACCTGCGGAAAACAAGACCAAGTGCAAGGGCCAGTATAAGGAGGAGGAGCACCAGGGGCAGTTTCAGGAAAGCCGGTGCAAGGAAAAAAACAATCATCGCAACTGCTACTAAGAGAATGGTCCCGTTCAGCATCAGGGCAAGCAAATAAAATTTCCACCGAAACTGCTCTTTTTTCTGGTCATCCATTACACATACCTCGTTTTCATCATAAAAGTACTTGTGGTTTTACAGAGAATGAGTACTCTCATGGATGCGCTCGATGAAGCAATCAGATCGCGCAGTACAGGCGCCTATGTAGCATATGGACCATCGGCGGATCCGGACCTGCGCTATCTTACACGGTTCCGGACGGGCGATCCGGTCCCCTATATCAGAAAGCCCGGAGAAAAGGGCATAATCATCGTTCCCCAGATGGAATACGAACATGCGGCGCGGGAATCTGTAGCGATTCCTCTTACCCGTACTTCTGCCGGACTTCCTGAGATACTCAAAACCGAGAAAGATCCCTGGAAAGCCCTCGCAGCCATGATCGCTAACCAGATAGAAGGCGATATCCTGGTCCCTCCCACGTTCCCAGTCGCCCTTGCGGAAGCTCTTCGCGGATTTCGCACAATCAGTATTGATTCCGGAACCGTCGAAATTATGCGGGCTATAAAAACCGATGAAGAAATTGAAAAGATCCGTGCGGTTCAGGAAGCAGCACAGGAGAGTATGGCTGCCGGTGTCAGGATGATCAAAAAATCCCAGGTCCGGAAAGGTGTCCTGTACCTGAACGGAGAACCGCTTACTTCAGAACGTGTGCGGGCAAAAATCCACAAAAAACTCCTGGACTTTGGCTGCAAGGGAGTCGACACCATTGTTTCCTGTGCAAAGGATACCGCTCTCCCCCATATGGAAGGTGCAGGCCCCCTCCTCGCAGAAGAACCGATTATTATCGATATCTTTCCTCAGAGTGAAACAACGGGATACGTCGCTGATATGACCCGAACGGTTTCGAAAGGAAAACCCGACCAGCGGATCTGCGAGATGTATGATGCCGTCCGAGAGGCTCAGGATATTGCCGCACAGCTCGTTGCTCCAGGGGCGCAAGGCCCGGAGATACACCAGGCGGTTGTCGATCATTTCAAAGAAAGGGGATTTGAGAGCAACACCCAGGGATTCATCCACAATCTTGGCCATGGGGTTGGGCTCGCGGTCCACGAGCTTCCCTCTCTTGGACCAAACGGGGGTGTCCTCGCAGAGGGTCACGTAATCACGCTTGAGCCCGGCCTCTACTACATGGGAACCGGAGGAATACGGCTTGAGGATATGGGCGCGGTCACGAAAACCTGTTTTGACCGGTTCACCCGCTTCCCTCGGGAGCTGATCCTTTGAACGCAGAGATTTTTGACGAGTACTGCGAAGCAGGAAAAATAGCAGCCCGGGTCCTGAGGCGCGGGGCAGAGCGGATCCGTCCCGGGGTTACCATACTCGAAGTAGTCGAATTCGTAGAATCTGACATAAAAGACGCGGGGGCCGGGCTTGCGTTCCCTCTGAACCTCTCCAGAAACGAGGATGCTGCCCATGATACCGCATCGCGGAACGATGACCGGATCTTTGCACCAGGAGATGTCGTAAAACTGGATCTCGGAGTTCATGTGAACGGGTACATCGCAGATACGGCACTCACGGTCGACTTAGGCGACCATGGTTCCCTTGTTGAGGCATCACGGGAAGCTCTTGAACAAGCCATCGCGAAGGTTAGACCCGGGTGCAGAACAGGGGAACTTGGCACCACCATCAATGCCGTAATTACCGCCCGGGGTTTCCGGCCGGTAGCTAACCTGACCGGTCATGGACTCGGAAAGAACCTTGTTCACACATCCCCTTCCATACCAAATATCCCCCTACCCGGTGGACAGATGCTCGAAGAAGGGATGGTATTTGCAATTGAACCCTTTGCAACGACCGGGACCGGCAGGGTAGGGGACAAAAACCGGGTTGAGATTTTTCGGCAGATAGCAGATCGTCCGGCCCGATTGCATTCTGCCCGCGCCATTCTTGAATCCGTGCGGGAACGTCAGGGCATGCCATTTTCCAAGCGTTGGCTTCCCGGGGACCATCCGGATGTCCCTCTCGCGACTCTTATCAGAAGCGGAATTCTCTACCCCTTCCCGGTCCTTGCAGATATTCCGGGCTCCTTTGTTTCCCAGGCCGAGCATACACTCATCGTTACCGGAGATGGTTGTATCGTCACCACCCGTTGACGATGCACTGAGGGGTACAATCAACGTTGTCCCAAGGGATACTCTTATGCGAACCCGGGGACAATAAATTAGTTTATCATCATGCCCGGAGATGCTGACACTTTACCTTTGATGGAGATCCTCCTCACGGCAGAGGTATTCAACCAGAATCCCCAGCTCGATATCAATGACCTCACGCCGGAGCACCGCGTCCTTTTCAATACGACCGGAAACGCGCATGCATCCCGCCCGCTCGTGGTCAGCGATGGGCTGATTAAGAGGGGAACCGGAATTCCTGAGGCTTCAAAGCAGCTGAAAGGAAATCCATTCATCTCTGTAGAAGACTTCGGCCAGCGGATGAGCATTACGACGCTTGAGGCTGCGGCCCGCTGGTTCCTGCAGCAGGGGGGGCAGAAACTTGCTGTGCGGAACCCGACCCTTGCATTGTATTATGAGAAAAATGGGTTGGATGGAATAACCTATGCTGCCGCACGAGCCCAGAACCCTCCTTTTGAAGATACCCGTACTTACCTCAGTGAGAAACTGGCAAAAATAACGGGGGAAGATGAGCGTTTCAAATCAGCGCTCGATCTCGTTATCGTAAATGCACCCGATGAAGTGGATCAGTATTTCGATGCGCTGGTTCTCACACCGGGACAGGAGGAGATGCTGAAAAAGATTGGCGTCGCCATGCAGCACCGGGAGATCTTAAGCCGGCACAGGATCCATGAAGTAGGAAAACTTCTCTTTGTTGGTCCACCTGGAACCGGGAAAACCTCGCTTGCCCTTGCCCTGTCCCGGGAACTTCATATGCCCCTCCTCGAAGTCAGGCTCTCAATGGTAACATCGCAATACCTAGGGGAGACATCGAAAAATATCGACCGGATCTTCGATCTTGCGCGCAAACTCTCTCCAGCCATTGTATTCATTGACGAATTCGATTTCGTTGCGAAAAGCCGGGTTTCCGACGATCATGGCGCAATGAAGCGGGCCGTCAATACCCTCCTTAAGAATATCGATCAGGTGAGTCTCGTAAAGAACAGCGTTCTTCTTATCTGCGCCACAAACCATCCGCAACTCCTGGACGAAGCGGCGTGGCGCAGGTTCGATGAGGTGGTGGAATTCGGACTCCCGGATGAAGAGATGAGAAAGAATATCCTGAAAAAGATCACGGGAACCATGGAATGCTCCTGCGATTACCAGCAGCTTGCGCATGACACGGATGGTTTTTCCGGTTCCGACCTGCGTATGATGATAAAAGAAGCGCTCCTTTCGGCGCTCTCAGATAAAAGAACAGTCCTCGGAAAAGACGATGTCCTGCGAGGTATCTTCATGGTGAAGAACCGGGATGCCTTGCGGAAACTGACCTGGCAGGGATGAGACTCACACTGCTTGGTACCGGTGACGCCATCGGCACCCCAAAAATCGGCTGTGACTGCCCGCAATGTACCCGATCACGTGAGACTGGGGAAATGCGGCTTCGAACCTCGCTCTGTATTGAAAACAGCGGCGAGACCATTCTCATTGACACGACTCCTGATCTCCGGCAACAACTTCTGAAAGCCCCATCGCCTCATATCAATGCAGTCATCTGGACTCATGGGCATTACGATCATTACACCGGTTTTGGAGAATTTTACCGGATCCAAAAGATTCCTCCGGTATATGCTGACCCTGAAGTTCTAGAGTACTGTGCAACGTTCTTTCCCTTCCTTTCCTTTGAGAAACATCCGATGAACCCATATACGACATTCGAAATTTCCGGGATACGGTTTACCCTGTTCCCGGTCACCCATCCACCGGCACGAACCTGCGGCGTTCTGATCGAGACAAAAAAACATAAGATTGGATTCACATCTGATACAAACCGGCACATTCCGGAGGATTCACTCAATCTTCTCCGAACCTGCGACCTGCTCCTCCTCGATGCAATTATCCTAGGAGGCTCTCGTATCCTCAAACACATGAACTACGAAGATGCCTGCTCCCTGGCGGAAGAACTCGCCGCAAAGGATTTCCGGTGCATTCATATGAGCCATAACATTCCCTGGGATACCCCCCATACCGGGCGGGATAACGAATCATTCCTTTTTGAATAATCGTTTTCCTAATAGGATACGCTTTCGTAGCCCCCTTCGAAGTTCAATCCGTTTTTCAGGAATGGGAGTTCCCCCGATCAATATCCTTATGACTTCAAGCTTCCCAATCATAGGTGCATGATTATAAAGGTGCTCGAACTGGAGAAAGATAAGGCACGGATCGTCGTGCAGGGCGAAGGGCATACCTTCATGAATGCCCTCACAGAAGAGATCCTGCGCGATTCCGACGTAGATGTTGCCCGGTATATGATAGAATTCCAGTTCTCTGACCCTGAGCTCTTTGTCAGTACGAACGGGAAAAAGGAACCCCTCGCGATTATTGCAGGTGCGTGCAGTAGACTCTCGCAGACCTGTGATGAACTTCTGGATAAACTCCAGAGCGCATAAGGGGTATCCCAGGTTATGGAATATTCCGGCCCCAAACTCTTTTTTGTAGAAATATTCCGAGAACGATCCGACATATTTCCTTGTCACTGTTTTAATTCGGAAAACAACAGGTGCTCCTAGCAAGACTTTCCCAACGCCGGCCTGGAGGAGGAGTTTCAGGAATAACCTGCTTGACCGAGGGGTATGGACTATCACAGAATGGACAACCCTAAAGAGGGTTAACCGGGTTATGGAAAAAGAGAAATTTTTTAGATCTGCCGTTCAGTGAAAACAATTGAACCGGAAATGCGGGAGATCTTTACTTTCACTTTCTGGCCGGGTTTTGCATTTGCCACATACATTATGTACCGGCCCATTTTGACGACCCCGTCCCCGCGCTTGCTCACAGACTGGATCTCAACATCGAGTTCCTGTCCTTCTTCAAGGCTCTCAGACACCGGTTCCTGCCGTGCCTTGCGCTTCCGTACCGGGCGGTGGCCGCCACAGGCATCACAACGGAGAATCTGGACACGGTCATCTTTCACAAGCCGGGTATCCGGTTTTCCGCACTCCGAACAGATAACGTAATCATCAACATAACTTTTGACAATTGCACGGATAAGGGAGATCTCGAATTTCCCGTTGAATATCGCACGATTCCCATCAATTTTCCCGGATGTCCCGAGCTCCCCGAGAATATATTTCAGGATATGGTCTTGGTCACGGCGCACCGTTCCCGCGATTTCAGCAAAATTTTCGAGGATAGTGGTCTTTCCCTCAATATAGGCCTTCACCTCGGGAACCGTGAATCGCTCCGACGATTCACTGATCTCCGTGATATTGGAATAGGCATTTTTCAGGAGATTTTCGTATGATTCAGGCATGGTCAGTACTTGGGTGCATCAGGAAAAAGCCTTTGTTACCAGACAGTCCGGCCATCAGATATACAATAAAACGAGGCCGGGACGACATCTGAAAATAAAAAAGATCATTAGGCCGGAGAGAAGTGACGGTCTCACTTCTTTCTCGGTGTTGCCGCAGCCATCTTTACAGTTTTTGCTGCCGTTGTCTTTGCCTTCACCGCTTTCTTCTTTCCATCATCCTTCTGGAATTGCGGCATTAGTGATCGGAGCTCAGCCCCAATTTCCTCAATCGGGTGTTCTTCATCCGCTTTTGTCAGCGCATTGAAGACCGGCCGGTTTACCTGATTTTCAAGAATCCATTCCTTTGCGAACTCCCCGGTCTGAATCTCGGCAAGAATCTCTTCCATAGCTTCGTACGCTTCGGGACCAATCACTCGGGGGCCCCGGGTGAGATCCCCATACTGGGCGGTGTTACTGATGTAGTACCGCATATTGGTGAGTCCGCCTTCATGGATGAGATCCACAATCAGTTTCAGTTCGTGAAGGACTTCGAGATATGCCATTTCTGGTGCATAGCCAGCGTTCACCAGGGTCTCAAATCCGGCTTTTACCAGCGCGCTGGTCCCACCACAGAGCACGGCCTGTTCTCCAAAGAGATCAGTCTCAGTCTCCTCACGGAAGGTTGTCTCGAGCACTACTGCGCGGGTTGCGCCGATTCCCTTGGCGTAGGCAAGCGCGATCTTATGCGCATTTCCTGATGCATCCTGCTGAACAGCAATAAGCGCCGGAACGCCTTTCCCTTCCTGGTATGTCCGCCGGACCATATGACCCGGGCCTTTCGGGGCAACCATCACAACGTCCACATTCTCCGGTGGAACAATCTGGCCATAATGGATGTTGAATCCATGGGAGAACATCAGACACTTGCCATCTTTCATGTGCGGCTGGATCTCGCTCTTGTACACTGCGGCCTGATTTTCGTCAGGAAGCAGGATCTGGATAACATCTGCTTTCTTTACCGCTTCTGCGACGGCCATGACTTTCTGGCCATCCGCAATTGCAGTGTACCAGCTCTTACCAGGCCGCAGCCCAATCACGACATTTAGCCCGCTTTCTTTCAGGTTCAGGGCCTGACCCCGCCCTTGGGAGCCGTAACCGATAACCGCAATGGTCTTCCCCTTCAGAACCCGGATATCCGCATCTGAATCATAGTATTTTTTTATCATGGTGAGTCTCTTTCATATCAGCAACAAAGCACATAAATATTATATGAAAAAAGTAAACAGGAAAGTCCAGAACACTATCCGGTAGGCGATGACCTATAACCAAAATGACTGATCATAAGTTCTCACGGGAACTTCCAGACGTTCAATCCACGGCCCCAGATATCCGAATAAATCTCACCCGGGTCGGTGTGAAGAACGTAAAAAAACTGGTGGAAGTGTCGCGGCAGGATAAAAGGCCCATCATATTCATATCGAATTTTGATGTCTTTGTCGACCTGCCCGGCAGCCTGAAAGGTGCGAATCTCTCGCGCAATTTTGAAGTAATTGACGAAGTGCTCCAACAGGCGATTGACGGCGAAGTCGATGGGATCGAGAAACTCTGTAGTATCGTCGCCCGGAAACTTCTCGATCATCATGAATACGCTGAGCGGACTGAGGTCCTGATGCGGAGCGAGTTCATGCTGAAGCGCGAGACTCCGGTAAGTAATACAAGTTGCCACGAGGTCGTGAAGGTTCATGCCAGGGCCATAGCACGGCGCACATTCCGGGATCCAATCGTCCGGAAGAGCATCGGCGCAGAGGTCACCGGCATGACCGCCTGTCCCTGTGCCCAGAATATTATGAAAGAGCGGGCAATGTTCGTTCTCCAGAACCTTGGAGTAACTGAATCTCAGATCGATCAGTTCTTTGCGGAAGTCCCGATGGCAACCCATAACCAGCGCGGCCGCGGATTCCTCTGCATTGAAACCGATGACGATCAGCATGTAAACCTTGAGACCATCATAAAAATCCTGAAAGAATCGATGAGCTCGGGAATTTACGAGCTACTGAAACGGGGCGACGAAAGTTACGTTGTTCTTGAAGCTCACAAAAATCCACGATTTGTCGAAGACTGCGTGCGGGAAATGGCAAAGAAAGTCCTTGCCGAATTCGATTATCTCTCGGGGGACTCGGTTGTTACCATTAAGCAGACAAACGAAGAGAGCATCCACCAGCACGATGCGTATGCGGAACGCAAAGCCACGATTGCCGAGCTCTTTGATGAATTGAATGGGGAAGGCCTGCGACAGGGATAATTGAATAGGGTTCTCCAGTCCCCAAAATTTGGCCCTGTTGTACACCCCCGCCCATCCCAACTATTGTCGCGGTTCTGAAAAGGATCATCAAGGGGCAGTAGACCGGATGCGTTCAACAGATCCGTTTTCCTGGGACTTCAGCTGATTATTGAGATGGCTTGCAGCTGTCCAAATAATAAAATGGATTCGGGGACTGGGTGGGAGCTCGTTTCCGTTCTCGAAAAAAGTTCTGCAGGGACTCTCGTGGTAACGATGGAAAGGCATTCCTGTTCCGGGCAACCCGGGATTCTTGCTCGTAAACCGGGATATCAGGAGACCCGTGAAAAGGCGTCTGGTGTGTTTGTGCCGGAGCCTGGAAACAAAAACAGATATGAGTATATTCAGAAAATTATCTTCAACTCCTTTGGGAAACGATTTGCATTGGCTCTTCGGGTACAACATCTATCTTGTGAGCTGACGTAAAAGCAACCAAGAGAACATCTATTAAGAGAGCCTAAATTGGGAGAGAAAGAAACACGTACACGCATAAAATTTTATGGATTATATATACAATATTAAATGTGTAGTAATACTATCTCCGGTTTTCTACAATCCAGGAAAAACGTTAAATTGGAATAATTTTTTCAAATGTAACGTAAAATGAGTTTTTCTTTCAACTGGAATATAACAGGATCTGCCTAGATCGAATTGTTTAATAAATCATACTATTTTAAAAATACGTATTTTAAGGCCTTTTTTCCTGGAATCTCGGCGACAATGAAATAACAAAGGATATATGACACATAGCTCAAAATAGGACTGAACGTACCTTGGTACGGTCAAGTATCTCCTACATAAATTTGTATGGATTAATACCGGTATAGCACGATGAACAACTCACATTGAATGAGGCGATATAATTGTCGAAAGTTGTAGAGATTTCCCCAACCACAAGACATGAGGGTCACTCCAAGATGGTCTTGAAGGTTAACGAGGCCGGCATCATCGAGAAGGGTAACTGGTGCTCCATTACCCCGGTGAGGGGCGTAGAGAAGCTCGCGGTCGGAAAGACCCCCGAGCAGGTCCCCAAGATTGCCTCCCGCGTGTGCGGTATCTGTCCGATTGCGCACACCCTCGCAGCGACCGAGGCTATGGAGGCATCTATCGGCTGTCACATCCCAAATGATGCGAAGCTGCTTCGTCATATCCTTCAGCTGGCAAACAGATGCCACAGTATTGCATTGCACGACATTCTGATCCTGCCCGACCTGTATATTCCAGGTACCGACACCAAGATCAACCCGTTTACACCAGAGGAGCCGGTGCGCAGCGTTGCAAAGCGCATCCAGAGACTCCGTGAGATCAGCCAAACTATCGGCCAAATCTCCGGTGGCGAAGCGATCCACCCGAGCAACACCCGGGTTGGTGGGATGTATAAAAACTGCTCCGAGCAGGCCAAGACCAAGATGTACGACCTCGCAAAAGAGGGCCTTGTCCTTGCCCACCAGCAGGCAGAATTCATGATCGCGGTCCTCCGCAATTTCCAGAAGAGAGACTGGGCAGATGTCGGCGGCATGAAAGTCCCGATCCCGAAGGATCTCGGATATCACGACCAAGGCTACCTTGCAACCCATGCATTCTATGGAAGCAGCAGCCTTGACGAGTGCCCATCCTGGGATATCAGGAGGTTCAAGGAAGTCCGTCCGTGGGACTGGTACATGGGCGAGATGACCGTTGATCTCGAAGAGCCAAAGTACCCGATCGGTGGAACCACCAAGGTCGGCACCAAGGTAAATCCGCAGATGGAAGCCTGCACTGGAATTCCGATGTATGACGGCCAGCCCGTTGAAGTCGGTCCGCGTGCACGTCTTGTCAAGTACAAGAATTTTGATGAGAAAGGCACCGTTGGCCAGAATATTGCCCGGGAAATGGAGTACCAGGATTGCTTCTACGAGATGATTGACTGCATCGATGAGCTGAATCCCTCTGGCAAAATCGTTGCCGATGTCATTCCCGATGGAGATGGCACGCTCGGCTGGGCAGCGAACGAAGCCCCGCGTGGAACGGATGTTCACCTTGCAAAGGTCAAGGACTGGAAAGTCCAGTACTTCTCCATGCTGGTTCCGACAACCTGGAACTTCGCAACCTGCAGCGCTGCACTCACCGGTGCACCCTGGCAGCTCGCCGAAGTCATCATGCGTGGGTATGACCCCTGTGTGTCATGTGCAACCCACATGATCGTAGTTGATGAGGACAACCGGGTAGTCGCCCAGAAACTCATCCAGTGAGCTGACACGATGCTATACCCCGAGATCGTTATTGCAGGATGCGGGAATCCCCTTTTTGCAGACGATGGATTTGGACCGGCCGTTATCGAGGAACTCCAGAAGTTCGCACTTCCCGAGAACGTGGCAGTTGTTGACGCAGGCCTTGGTGGCCCGCATTTCATATTCACCATGCTCGAAAACGGCGTTACCAGAAGATTGATCATCATCGATTGTGCTGATTTTGGTGCAGAATCCGGATCTCTGGCAGAATTCAGGGTCGAGGACCTGCCTGTTGGCAGCTACCGGGATGCTCATTCCTGGGATCTCACTGAGCCGCTTATGCGGCTGAAGGACTCCATTGATATTACGGTCGTCGGGTGTCAGCCGAAGCGTGTCACATCTCCGGAAATGGAGATCGGGCTCAGCGATGAGATTCAGAATGCTATACCCAAAGCGGTACGTCATGTACTCGGAATGATAGGGATAGATTATGGGACTGCTATCAAGTGTCTTCAAGAAGACGTCAAGCCCGGAGCCAGCGCAGAAGCCTGCATCTGCTCCCGTAAAGGCTGACGTTGCGAACAAGGCAGAAACAACTAAAAAGGAGGATAAGCCTGTGGTAGACAAGATTAGTGTCGGCTATACACACCTGAGTGGGTGTACAGGATGCACGGTTGCATTAGCAGACAACTACGGTGGATTACTCACACTCCTCGACAAATATGTTGACCTCAAGTACCACCTGACGCTGGCAGATGTCCGGCACATTCAGCAGGTCGATGTGGCAATCGTCGAGGGTTCTGTTTGTATCCAGGACAAGCTCGCAGTAGAAGAGATCAAGGAGACCCGTGAAAAGGCGGCAGTTGTCGTAGCCCTCGGTGGCTGCGCAGCATATGGGAACATCACCCGTTTCGCCCGCGGCGGTCAGCAGAACCAGCCGCAGCACGAGTCATACCTGCCAATCGGCGACCTGATCAAGGTTGATGTGTACATCCCTGGATGCGCACCGACCCCGCAGATGATCCGGAACGTCTGTGTGATGGCATACCTGCTTCTCAAGGGAACGAAAGAGCAGAAGGACCTCGCAACGAAGTTCCTCACCCCGCTCATGCAGATGGCCCAGAGAGGTACGTCTGCCTGTTTCTGCGACATCATGACAGAGGTCATCAACCAGGGCCTCTGTATGGGATGCGGAAGCTGTGCGGCGGCCTGCCCGGTCCGTGCAATTACCATGGAATACGGCAAGCCCCAGGGAGAGCGCGACCTGTGCATCAAGTGTGGTGCATGCTATGCGCAGTGCCCGCGGAGTTTCCTGAGTATGGACCTTGTTGCTGAATACGAGGGCATCCAGGAAGCCATCGATGCGGCACTTCAGTGAGGTGATTGAAATGGGAGCAGAACTCGGTAAATACAAGACATGTGTCTCGGCACGCAGCTCAGACAAAGAGATTCTGAAGGGATCACAGGATGGCGGGATCGTAACCCAGCTCTTTGCATTCGCACTGGAGCAGGGAATTATCGATGGTGCCATCGTTTCCGTAGCAAGTGCGGAAGAGCCCTGGAAGCCTGAACCCATCGTCGCCACGACGAAGGCAGAGCTTCTCGCTGCACGCGGTACCAAGTATAATATCAGCCCGAACATCGCCTTGATCAAGGAGGCAACCCGGAGCTACGGTCTCGACAAAATCGGTATTGTCGGAACACCCTGCCAGATGCAGGCAGTCAGAAAGGGCCAGCTCTATCCGTTCGGCCTCCGTGACGTTGGGGATAAGATCGCACTCGCACTCGGTATTTTCTGTATGGAGAACTTCCCGTACCAGAGCATTGTCCAGCTGGTTGAAGACCACGCCGCGATGAAACTGGAATCTGTCAAGAAGATGGAGATCGGCAAGGGCAAGTTCTGGGTCTACGGAAAGCGTGGACAGGTAGTTTCCCTGCCGCTCAAGGCAACCCACAAGTACGAGCAGCCAGGCTGCCACGTTTGCCTTGACTACGTAGCAAACCTCGCGGATATCTCCACCGGTTCGGTCGGAAGCCCGGACGGCTGGAGCACAGTTTTCGTCCGCTCGAAGAAGGGTGACGACATCTGGGCAAAAGCAATCGCCGCAGGTGTCTTTGAGACGAAGGCAATCGAGCAGGTCAAGCCCGGTCTTGAGCTGGTCACGAAGCTTGCGAACGAGAAGATTGAGAAGAACAAGAAGACTCTCGAAGGCAGGAAGACCTTCGGTGTCGCGAAAGCTCTTCGCAACCCCTACATCTAAATTTTTTTCTGGTTTTCCAATGGTTTGAATCCATACCGTATGGTTCGCGGCAAAATAATTTATCATGATTAAATATTTATAATCCGGAAACAGACCATAGATCAATGTACCGGACCACCTGGAGCAGAACACAAGAGGCCTGCGCGGTACATACTGTCCATGGTAAGCGGCAGCTTTTCTTTGTAAGATAAATTCGCGGAAAATCCCAAACGGGTGGGTGAACCGCAGTACAGATTTCATGGATATGGTTTATGGTGATGAACATGGATTTGAGTCTGGAAAAACCAGCGGGCGAATGGTTTAACGCCCTGCCCAAAACAGAATATGTCTACAGGCTTATTGACGCAACGCAGGTGGAAACTGAACAGGGCCAGCGGCTCCTTGCAATAGATAGCCTGGGAAAGAGCGACGACCCCCGGGCAGTCAGGCCATTAATGGATCTCGAAGAGGATAGCAATGCAGAAATCCGTATGGCTGCCACAATTGGTCTCGGGAGACTACGTAGCGGCCGGTCAGTCGAGGTTCTGATCAGGCGATTGAAGGACGCCGGGGAAGATACAGAAATCCGGAGGAATGCAGCGATTGCACTGGCATCTATCCGGAGTATTGGCGCGATACGGGGTCTTCAGGATTTTATTGGGGACGAAAGGGAAGACCCCTCGCTCCGCGCTTCAGCACGTGAAGCCCTGGATCGTAACGGAAACTGGTAATTCCAGATTCTGCAAAGAAGGCGGTCCGGGAAAAATGGAGAAATGCGCAGAGGGGAGTATCCCCCATACGCATCCAACTCACTCCAAAGTACTTATTGCTTCGCGGTTTGACGAGAGCTGTATGACATCTTTCGGGCAGGATTCAGCGCACCTGCCACAGAGATAACATTCACGTTTTGAGTCGTTTTCTCCGGTTACAGGTACAGGGACAGGGCACACACTTTCACACTTCCTGCAACTGATACAATCCTTTTTCCGGATAAGGTTCCCGACCCCGAAATGGGCAAGTACCGAGAAAATTACACCAAACGGACATAAGACCCGGCAGATCGGGCGGTACAGGAAGATTGAAAGAATGACAAGCGCCGCACCAATGAAAAATACACCAGAAACCGTAAGTGTGAAGAACTCGTAGAGTCCGGTAAATGCCATGAAATTGAATCCATAGAGCGCGGCTGCGATGGTGACAAGAAAAATTACAAATCGCGAAATTTCAAGTGCTCTCGATTTTTCCATAACAATTTTTCTTCCAGGAACCACTCCATAAACCAGCTCCTGAATCGACCCGACCGGACAGATGTGCGCACAGAACATTCTCCCAAAGATGAACGTGAGAGCAAAGACAAATGCTATTGCAAGGAGCGCAGCGGTAAGTGTCTGCCGGCCGAGCGTAAGGGTGACAAGGCTCGTGAATTCCGTGGGCATGATTGGGGCGACAAAGGCAAAGCCTGCAATTGCGCTGGTACCTGCAATGAGGAGCCCGATGCGTTGGGACATGCCTCCGCTTTTCCAGAGGTAGATTGTTAAGGATGTTCCGATTATCATGTACACGATTGCAAATACAGTCGCAAACGCAGTGGCTCCAGTCAGGAAGCAGACAAGGAGCTCGGATATTCCAAGCGAGAGAATTGCTGCAAGCGCGAGACAGGAACCCCGGGCGAGCGGCCCAATTTTTCCAGATCGGAATGCCCAAAAAAGAGCAAGCGTGAGGGTCAGGAAGAGGACGGTTCCGATTACCAGCGGGCTCATCGCGAGGTAATCGAAAATCCCGGTATTTGCTGTACCGGACACAGGTGTTTGCGTTGTTCCCGGAGGTACCGATGCAGTTGAGACAAGGGGGCTAGATCCAGATGACGATACTGCAGCAGGAGTTTTGGTTATCGTTGCCATAGACTGAGTGCCTGCTGAGGATGACTCACGAGTTGAAACGCTTCCTGGGGTATAATCGCAGATTGAGTTTGCATCCGCATCTGTAAATATGAAACACCTACCGGGGGTTGGGCATGATCCGATTCCCTTAGGGCATACCGCAGCACAGACCGGATTGGTGAGACCAGTTATGGCAAGAATCACGACAGGAATCCGAAGCAGCCACCTTTTCATGTTCAGGGAGGGCACATCCAACGATTAAAAATTATGATAAAGTGGATGGAACTTAATGTAATATATACTTTATATTTAGAACATATAATTGTACAAATAGGATATGGATCTTGGATATCTCTTGAGAGGACTGGATAACTTCCGCCATTCGGGCATCAGTCAAAAAACAGTTACAACCGGAACAATAAAAACGGATAGATACCGGGAATGTCAGATGTAGAAAATACAAATAATAAGAAGTCTAAACGGGCAACAAAAAAACTGTGAACGCGCTCCACGATTATCCCATGCAATCCTGAGATGCATCGAGAAGAGGAGAGTCCTCGCCTTCAGCCCACCGCTCAGCACCGGTCTTCCGGCGTCCGCCATGCCGTCCGGAACCCCCGTGCCTCCGTCCCGGGCCCGGGTGCCGGGCCTCCAGTTCCGTCTTCTCCTCATCGGAATCCGGGCCATCTGGCTTGTCCCGGGGTTTCACATCAGTTTTCTCTTCACGGGTGTGGGGATTCATATCCGGTTTCTCACTCCATCGAATTTGGCTGGAGAGAATATATTTGTGCCGTACTACCAGCGCCTTATTTTTTCCGTAACACTTCAACGCGTCATATCCACATTAGTTGTGATGGGGGAGAGAATTCAGACAAGATCCACATTAGGAATCCGTATCTCCAGGGGTGCCATGATCATGGCCAACAGGGAGATCGGGATGGAATGTTTCCACCGGTTCCACAATAGCGCAATTCCGGCATTCCTCACACTCAAACTCCAGCGTTGAATGGAGAATATGATACTTCTCCAGGCGCTTCTTGATCTCCAGTTTCATCGCTTCAATTTTGATCACATCACGCTCGCAGGAATAGACATGGGCATCAAGGACATTGATGTCGGATGAGAGGCTCCAGATATGGACATGGTGTACGCCATCAACACCTTTCACTGAGGTCATGTCGCTAACAACTGCATCGAAATCAAGGGACCTGGGTGTGAACTGAAGGAGGATGGTTACGGTCTCCCTCATGATCCGTACTGCCGAGAATACGATCAAAACCGCAATGATCGCAGAGAGGAGAGGATCGGCAAGAACCTGACCGGTGAGAGAAATCCATATAGCAGCTGCAATAACTGCAATCGATGAAACGGTATCCCCCAGCACATGCAAAAATGCGCTCCTGACATTCAGGTTATGGCTCCCGTGCAGGAGAAACGCAACGGAAATGTTCGCAACAAGACCGACAACCGCGATTGCAGCCATGAGAGTACTCCCGATAGGTGCCGGGTGGAGCACTCGCTGGTATGCCGCCCAGAATATCCCAACACTCACCGCTATCAGGAGCAGGGAGTTGATGAATGCGGCAAAGATTTCCGCCCGGTGAAGACCATACGTCTGCTCCTTCGTAGGAAGCCGGGCGGCAAGGGTCATCGCACCGAAAGAGAGGAGAAGCGCGAGGACATCGCTGAACATGTGGCCTGCATCGCTGACAAGTGCAAGCGATCCTGAAATGATGCCCCCCACAAGTTCTACAAGGAAAAAAAGGAACGTAATGAGGAGCGAAATCTGGAGCGACTTCCTATAGTCGTGGTGCATGTGAACCATATTGTGTACAGAAACCTGTACACGGGAAAACGGAAAAATGTGCAGATCCGGAATTCGCTATATGCGGGATTCTCTATGGGCCGGCTGGTAACCACAGAAAAAGAAAAATCAGGATATGAGAATAAGGGAGATTCCGACCAAGGCAAGGATTACCAGAATAATCATTCCTGCAAAGTAACCTGCACGGAATTTTCTCCGGATCTTTTTATGGCGGCGCGGCAGGGAATCCTGTTCCGGTTCATGAACCAGTTCCGGGGGTAGTACGCGGCGCCTGTTCCGCAAGGTTATGACACCTGCGATTAAGAGGAGAATAAAGGAGAGGATAGATACAAGAGGCAAAAAGATGAAAACCCCGATGGCACTCACTATCATAAGCTTTCCACCTATCCCGGGGTTCTTTGGAGAGAGCACCGCCCCACTGATACCTATGATAGCAAATATGAGTTCTCCAACTCCGAGAAGGATTACAACAGTACCCAGTGAGGAAAAAGATCCTGAAGAGGAAATGTAATTGGCATTTACCAGATATTTCAGGACTGATCCGTAGAAGATTCCGGCCAAGAGAAGAATACTGCCCAAGGTAACCCCAACAATTCCGCCCATCAAACCGAGCACGAACTCAACAGTAGCCAAGTTGCTGCCGGTCTGCGGGACACATACTACCTGCTCCGAATTAGTATCCTGTTCTGATGGCCGGGAATACACCTCCTCGGGGGCAAGAGTTTCCCCGCAATGAATACAATACTGTGCGGAGTTGGCATTGGGTCTGTTGCAGTTCTGACAATATTTCGTCATGGATACCTCATATTCATCGGGGCTTTATCCCATCTGCACCGGGCTATTCCCGGTACCGTGCCCTAGGCATTCGTATCGGACAATCCTAATACTACCGGATGGGGTCTCTCATATAATAAAAGGTGATTCCTTAATATCATCCACCACCCGGTAACCAGTAGGGAGGTGAGAGAAATGAACCTGTTTGAGTTGACTCAGTAACTACCCAATCAGAAGAGGCATCTGAAGAGTATTTACGAAGGAAAGGAATACTTCAGAGATTTACCGAATGCCCTTACTGTAAAATTGAGCGTGTCGGAAAGATACGAAGGGGACTCTTTAAGTGTTATCATTGTCGAAAGGAATGGAGCCGAAGACGGGTAAGCAGGCTTGAAAAGTCACGGGTCCCGCTCCAAAAAGTCCTTTTAGCGGTAAAATTGTTCGAACTTGAAACCTCTGTCAGAAAAGCTTCGCAACAACTTGAACTCGCTTATAACACGACTTATGACTTGTATGACCTGATCCGGCAAATCATCATCCCCCCGACGACAGAAAAGAAACGGTTTACGGGTGAAATTGAAGTTAATGAAAGCTACTTTTGAGGACGGAGAAAAGGCAAACGTGGCCGGGGAGCTGCCAGCAAGATCCCGGTTTTCGGTATCCTGGAACGAGGTGGAAAAGTCCGAGTCGATGTTGTTGAGGATGTAAAAGGTGACGCACTCCTCAATCTGACCCTGAAAAAGGTGAAACGGGGAAGTCTCATCTATACTGACAAGTTCAGATCATACGACGCTTTAGTGAGTTATGGTTTCAAACATGAACGGATTGATCACGGTCAAAAATTCGCTAATGGTAAGGTGTACATCAATGGAATCGAATGATTCTGGTCTTTCGCTAAAGAGCGGTTGATGAAATATCATGGCATTGATCCAGAGAAATTCCCTTTGTATCTCAAAGAACTCGAAGTCAGGTATAATTACCGGAAAGATGATCTCTTTGATGTTGTGGTTCGCCAGTTGAAAATATGACGTTCGGTGGATCTTATTGAGTAATCACCATTTATTTTGACTACAAAATGATGCGAGGAGCAGGAGTTGAACCTGCGAATCCCTGCGGAAGAAGCTCTTGAGGCTACCGTCGTTGGCCACTTGACTATCCTCGCGCAGGACTACGTTTGGGCGTCTCCAATAAAGAAGGTAGTGGTTGGCAACAGGGAAATGTCAGGGCAGAGCGATCCAGATCCCATTGAAATAACGATACGTGCCTGATAGGTTCAAACAGTTTCATCTATACCGGAGAAAAAAATTTCGGACAACCTTTTGATTCCGAAGTAATAAGATAGCGGGCAAGAGGACAGAGAGAGTAGCACCCGCCATCTATGGTATTCTGCCCCTGCCAAAGAGCAGGGGCTTCGTAAATCGGAGAGAAAAAGTTTAGGCGTTCTTCATTTTGGCCTTTGCTACAAACCCATCTTTGCCGATGTAGTACATGTAGCCCTTTTCTTTCGTAACTTTCTGCTCACCGACTTTCTTCTTCTTGCCGGTCTTGTTGTGTTTCATCGGGGCTGCCCATACATAACCGTCCTTACCGACGAAGTACAAATAGCCCTTCTCACGCTTGATTTTTTCAGTTCCTACTTTCTGTCCCATTGTTTTCACCTAATTTAAGTTTAAATTTGTTTAATTCCTGTGTCGGCGTGATTACATATAAACATTTCGTCGATACCGACGTAATCCGGTTAAATACCCGGTTTTTGTTACCCGGAAAATGGCCGGAAAGATCTACATGGTTATGGTGCCCCGGGTGACAAAAAATGCCAAAATATTAATTTTTTTTGCAAAATAATGGATTATAATCATTTTTTTTGAAAGAGCAGAAGCGTTTCGACGTTCACCGTGGAGCGCAGAAAGAGGCATGCCGAAGGGGCTCAAAAACGCACCGAGGAAGAGCCCTGCCGCACCCACAGCATAGTCCGGGGAAGTTTATGTTTGCACTACTATATACGGAAATATCAGGTACTTCCCCAAGGATACTCAAAACACTACAATAACCCGGATGCTCTTGATTATCAAGGAAATGTTTAGCAGCTAAAAACCGGAAGAACCCGAATAAAAAAAAAGGAGACTACAGGGAGGTCGTAATCCCACCCTTCTTCAGGAGATAATAGCCGGAACAGAGTGCGAAAATGACAACACCAATCCCTGCGATCTCAAAAGGATTGGAATTGGTAATATCCAGAAGGATAACCTTTCGCGCAATCGCAATGATCGCAAGTACAATAACTATTTCGACATGGATTGTGTTGTCCCGTATGTATGCCTTCACAGTGCCAAGAAGCTCAATACCGATGAGAACAAGGAGGAAGAACCCAAAGATCCCGAGGAGTTCATCATTGCCCAAGAGATATGGCGTATCAAAGGTAAGCGCAAGGAAGAGTGTGTAGATCAGTTCTGCTACTGCAAACGCAATGGTGATTGCAAGAAGAATTGTCAGAATAAGATAGATAATTTTCTCATATTTTTCCAGGATTTCCATCAGATCCATATACCTGTATGGTTAGGTTATGGGGATATAAAAAGGGGTGATTGTTAGTCACACCGGAGTTAGCGTCATAAGAGATTGCATTCCGGCAGGAACCTGGGATGAGATCGAAAAAGGCATCGCTTCCGCGGGCTGGAAGGTCAGGGTAAATGGCTCGTATGGGGATAAGGAATCCGGGAAGAGTACCAGAATACCAAACTCCTCGTTTGGTTCAAGAATATTATCGCTGTCTGCTGATTGGTACGGGAGCCAGTTGGATTTTGATGAGATAGTCCAGTTCGGGCTATTCACAGGGTATCCTGTGCCGGCTTTTGAGATCACCATCGTTCCTCGCCGGGTCGAGAGGCTGACTTGTGTACGATCCATATCGATCCCCCCCATATCCCCAATAAGGAGACTTACCTTGGTCTGGACACCACCCAATTTCCCGGGTTCCTGCTTAACGAAATGATACGGAATATTCCCACTGAACCCGTCAACCGCCGGAAATCCTAAGAGGGTATCTTTCATAGTTAGCATCTTTCCGGTTATCGCCAGGGCAGAAGAAATCATTCCAGTCGGCTGGTTCTGGCTGGTTTTCCCCTCAATACTTCCGGTTATACCAATTGCCGTAATACCAAAGATAAGAATCAGGATGACCAAAATTGCCTGAAGAACGGTAACCCCGGATTCCGATTTTTGACAGGTTCGCATTGTACACTTACCTGAATCTTACCCGTTCTCTTTTAAGATATCTCCTTTTTAGAGTGCAGGGTTGATACCTATAATTAGACCCAAAACCAATTTTTTACGGAATTTGCGTGTTCTATCATCTCATCGTTACTGATAACTGCAACCTCTGCTGCAGGTACTGCCGGGCAAAAGCATTTGAGCCATTCCAATCGGATGATGAACCGGATGATGGGGAGATAGACTGCAATCTCCCGGTTGATCTTTCCCTTGACCTTTCGGATCTCTACGCATTTCTGGCACGCGATCCGGATGCAGTACTTACATTTTACGGGGGAGAACCACTCCTTCGGGTAGATCTCGTAACTGAGATAGTACGCCGTGCACCGGTGCGCCGGTTCATGATGCAGACAAATGGGATTTTCATCCCCCATCTTCCAGATGATGTTATCCGAAAGTTCGAATTGATTCACATCTCTATCGATGGTCCGGAGGCACTCACCGATTTTTCCCGGGGTACAGGAACGTACCGGAAAGTTATCGCAGGAGCACGGTACCTCACAGACCACGGGTTTACCGGAGAACTCAATGCCCGTATGACCGTGACTGAATCGACCGACATCCTGCAAGCAGTCACATACCTTATGGATAACGATAATTTTTCTTTCAGATCCATCCACTGGCAGATGGATGCAGATTTCTGGAACGATTTCAACCGAAGATCATTTGCAGAGTGGGCCAAATCGAGTTATAACCCAGGTATCCGGGCACTGGTCCGGCTCTGGGCCGACCAGATGCACGAGGGCAGGGTACTGCGCTGGTACCCTTTTCTTGATACAATGGAAGACCTGCTGATGGAGCGGGAAAGCAGGCTTCGGTGCGGGTCAGGATATGCGGATTATACCATCCTCACAGATGGAACTATAGTCCCCTGTCCCGTTATGATTGGTATGAAAAAATATTACCTGGGCCATATCAAAACGGCAAGTCCTGCGACGCTCCCCGAAATTACTGTTCAGGGTGACTGCCTTTTCTGTGATATCCGGACATTCTGCGGGGGGCGATGCCTGTACTCCAACGTTGTCCATCCCTGGAAACCGAAAGAACGGGCGGTTGTCTGCGGGACAGTCCGAAACCTGCACAATGCTCTTGCGGGAGTGCTTCCGGAAGTGAAGGAACTTATCCTGCAGGGAATCATTTCCATCCGGGATTTCTCGCACACAAAATTCAATGGCTGCGAGATTATTCCCTGAAAAAGTATATTCTATACCCATTATTTTATAAGATCCTCTTTCCCATATTACTCTGCAGCGTTACACCTGCATGAGTAATACAATGGAACAGAGGAGAAATTTCGGTGGCCCGAGATCCTTCGGACCCCGCGAGATGACAAAGACAGTCTGTTCAGACTGTGGGAAAGAGTGCGAAGTACCATTCAAGCCGACAGAAGGAAGACCGGTTTATTGCCGCGACTGCCTTCCGAAGCACCGCAAACCGCGGTTCTAATCATATTGACATTTCTTTTTTTTCGTGTAACTTCAAAGGATACCGTATGGTTTTATAACATATCTTCAGAAAAAAACCGATTTTAATAGGAAGTTGATTCCGGAATAACCGGAACTCGTTCCTTACCGTTCTTTGAGACGGAAGCTGCGGAGGGGAGATATAATAGGGCGCTTCCAGCCGGATACCGGAAATCAACGATGAACGGTAATTTTTCCGCAGAGATCAGGATCGGTGTCGGGGTTTCACCCACCAGGTTCCTGACCGCGAGAGCTGTAGAAGCAGCCGTATCTGGCAACCCGCCGGAAAGGGATCTGAATCCTTGTGAACGACCCTGCTGGACAAGCGGGATCCCGGTATAAAGAACTGCTCCTGCAGATACAATGGCAAGTGCACCGTAGATATCGAGGAGAATCTGACCGGAGATTCCAAGAAGGGGAAACGCCCCGAAAATGAGTGCACCAGTTGATATGAGGAGAATTCCAACAGCACCGAGGAGTCCAGTCTTTCGGACGGCGAGCTGTCGCCGGGATATTGCGGCACTGGCATACTCGTTCAGCCGGGAGGAGAATTCCCGGGAAACCACCGTCTCTCTGACGACGCTTGACCGGGCAATGCACTGGAACGCTTCCTCATGCCTCCCAAGAACCCCAAGCGCTTCTCCCTTGAATGCCCAGACCTCCGAATTTTCAGGCTGGACAACAAGCACTTTATCAAAGCATTCAATCGCCGAATCGTACGACCCGCATCCCATCTGTGCCGTACCTTTTCTGAGAAGAAGATCTGTATCCTTCCCGTCAATTGCGAGAGCGTTCTCAAAACAGGAAACCGCATCATGGAAGCGCCCAAGACCGCTGAAAGCTATCCCTTTATTTTTCCAGATGCTCGCATTGTTGGGATTAATCTCGTTGGCATTAGTACAACTTGCGAGCGCGTCATCATACCGGAATAAGACATTCTGGACAGCACCCCGGTTCCCCCAGACCTGAGCATCTTTTGGGTTCTCCTTGATTGCCGAGTCAAAACACGCAATGGCATCGGAATACCGCTTAAGAGAGGCAAATGCTATCCCTTTTCTCTGCCAGGCCCGGTAATCTTTCGGGTCAATCTCAAGGACCCGGTCGAAACTTCGTATCGATTCATCGTGCCTTCCTAGTCGGGCAAGAGTAATACCCCGGTGGTACCATCCTTTTGCATAACCAGAATTAACCGATACTGCATGGTCATAACAGTCCAGGGCTTCCTGATGGCGGCAGGTCTCTCCGAGAGAGTTTCCTTTGTTTACCCAGGCCTTCTCATACCTGCCGTCAAGGCTGATGGCCTGGTCAAAACTTTTTACTGCTTCTTCATACCTGCCAAGCGTGCTCAGGGAAACCCCACGATTGTTCCAAGTCTGAGCATCTTTCGGGAACCGCTCAAGGGCCCGATCGAAGCTAAGGACCGCTTCTTCATACCGACCCATCGCTCCAAGAGTCACACCCTTATTGTTCCAGGCAGTGACATTATCAGGGTCGATTGAAAGCGCCTGTTCAAAGCAGGAGAGCGCTTCCGCATAAATCCCAAGCGCCCCGAGGGCATTCCCCTTGTTATTCCAGACCGTTGCATTCTTATGGTCGGATTCGAGTGACCGGTCATAACTCTGGACCGCGTGTTCGTACCTGCCCAGCACTCCAAGGGCATTCCCTTTGTTATTCCAGACACTCGCATTCAGGGAATCCGATTCAAGAGCCCGGTCGTAACTGGTAATTGCATCCTCAAACCGTTCAAGGGCAGCAAATGCGAGACCTTTCCGGTTCCAGATTTCGCAAATACTGGTGCTTCCTTCCGCAAGTGCCCGGTCATAACTCACCAAGGCGGAGGTATACTTCCCAAGCGATGACAGGGAATCCCCACGGAACTTCCAGATCGTGCCATTATTCGGATTTATTTCAAGAGCCCGATCGAAATTACGAATGGCTTCATCGTGGCCGCCAATCTGCGCGAGTGCTATCCCCCGCTGACCCCAGGCTGCTGCATCATTCGGGTTAATCCGGATAGCCTGGTCAAAACTCGATACAGCTTCCGGGTACTTCCCGAGCAGTGACAGCGAAAGTCCCTTTCCATACAATGCCAAGGCAGATTCCGGGGCAAAATCGAGTGCCCGGTTAAAACTCGTTACTGCATCCGCATGTCTCCCAAGTCGGGCAAGAGCGAGGGCGCGGTTGTAGAGTACTTCGGAATTCCCGGGAGTCAGCGTGAGTGCCCGGTCAAAACTCGATACAGCTTCCTCATATTTCCCAACCTGTGCAAGAACGAGGCCACGGTGTTCCCACACGCCGGAATTTCGGTCGTCGAGCGCAAGAGCCCGATCGAAACTCACTATCGCATCTTCAGATTTTCCCAAGAGGGAGAGCGCTTTTCCACGATGTTCCCACACGCCGGAATTTCGGTCGTCAAGCGCAAGAGCCCGATCGAAACTTGCTACCGCATCTTCAGATTTTCCAATCTCGGAAAACGCAGCACCCCGTGAGATCCAGGCATCGGTGAAGGTGGAATCGATCTCCAAAGCACGGTCGTAACTCGCCACCGCTTCATCATAACGGGTGAGTGCTGCGAGGGTATTGCCCCGGTTGTTCCAGACATTCATTGAAGTGGCATTAATTCCCAGAGCACGATCATAACTCGCTACCGCTTCATCATACCTTCCCTGTTTGGAGAGGGATACACCACGGTTGTTCCAGACATCCGGGTTACCAGGGAGAAGTTCCGCCGCATGGTCGTAACTTATTACCGCGTCCGCGAACCGCCCGATTTCGTCAAGGGCATTTGCCCTGCAGAAATGTACCGGGCCGTTGGTCCCATCAAGTGCAATCGCCCGATCGTAACTCGCTACCGCTTCCGTATGCTTCCCTGACGCTGCAAGGGAGAGCCCGCGATAGTACCAGGTATCGGCAACACCATTATCGATAGCCGTTGCCCGGCTTCCCGCAGAAACAGCCTCATCATACCGTTCCAGATGGTACAGAACAACCGTTTTTCTGCTCCAGGCTTCCGGATTGTTTGGCTGGAGGAGAAGCGCCCGGTCGAAACTGGCAAGAGCATCCGCGTACCTGCGCAGGTGCTCAAGAGCCCGACCTTTGGCTGTCCAGACTTCAGGATTGTCAACACCCAGGGCGATTACCCGGTTAAAACTCTCAAGGGCTTCATCGTACCGTTGAAGTGCGTCAAGAACACGTCCCCGGTTGTACCAACCACTGGCAAGGTCTGATTCAAGACCTACTGCCCGGTCATAGTCCTCAAGGGCTTCCTGGTTTCGGGTCAACCGGGCAAAAGCACAACCTCGAACATACCAGGCTTTTCCAAAACTATCCTCTATCTCCAGCGAGGAAGAGAGACTCTGGGCAGATTCCTCATTCTTCCCAAGCCGAAGAAGGGAAAGTCCCCGGAAGAACCATGCTTTTGCATCCTGAGACGATAGTTCCAGCACAACATCAAAGGCTGCAACAGCATCATCGTCCCGGTGAAGAGACATGAGCAGAACCCCCCGATTGAACCAGGCAGGCCCACACGACCGGTTAATGACCACAGCCCGTTCGTAACGGGAGATCGCCTCATCATATTTTCCGAGAATTGCGTATGCATTCCCAAGGTTGTACCATGCACCGGCAAATCCCTCATCAATCTCAACTGCTCTCTCAAAACCACGGAGTGCAGATTCCGATTTTCCCAAGAGGAGAAGTGAGACCGCTTTATTGTACCAGGAATAGGCATCGAGAGGCGAGATCTCAACCGCACGGTCATAACTCCCTACCGCCGCCTCGAATTTCCCTTCCTCATCTTCAGCAATACCCCGGTTATACCAGGTTATTGCATTTCCAGGATTGATTGTGAGAGATGTCTCGTAACAGGTTATTGCCCCAAGATAATCACAGAGTGCAGCCTGGGCGACACCGCGATTGTTCCAGATGATGGATGAAAGTCTGTCTGCATCCCTGGCCTGGTCGAAAACCCGGGCAGATTCCTCAACTCTCCCCATACCAAAAAGAGCAATTCCCCGGGAATTGAGCGCAGGTAGATACTGTGGCGAAGAAGACAGGGCAGACTCACCGACATCGAGAGATTCGGAATATCTGCCAACCCGGGCAAGTGCCGTCGCCCGGTTTCCAAGAGAGACTATGCTCTTCTGGTTCTCTTCAGCAGCACGTTCAAACCACTTCACCGCCTCTTCATACCGACCCAGGTGGGCAAGGGTCACCCCTTTATTATTCCTGACACGTGCGTTTCTGGGATCGAGAGATAACGCCCGTTCGTGTGCCAAGAGTGATTCTTCGTACCGTCCAAGAACGTCAAGAGCGATTCCCTTCCCCGTCCAGGCCCGAACATAACTGGGTTCCCGCGAAATCGCAGCTTCGTAACTGACGGTACTCTCTTCAGGACTCCCGAGCATGCTGTGGAGAATCCCCAGATTATAATATGCTTTTAGAGATGGATTATCGCTTTCCAGGACCCGCTCGAAACATTTTATGGCTTCGCGCAAATTTCCCTGACCGTAAAGAAGTACGCCCTTGTTATACCAAGCGCGGGCATAAGCGGGATCTGCGGTTATCGCCCGGTCACAGCTGGCGAGAGCCTCCGGGAACCGCTCCTGCTTTGCAAGTGTTACCGCCCGGTTGCTCATTACGCGGACATTCGAAGGATCGGTTCCAAGGGCTTGGTCATAACTCTCCAACGCTTCAGAATATTTGCCAAGTTCATCCAGGGAATGCCCCAGGTTGTTGTAAGTATCAGATTCCTTTGAACCGAGTGCAAGTTCTTTTTCAAATCCCTCGCAGGTCTCCTGCTCCATCTCGAAGATGTCGAGCATCAGCGACCGGGTATTCCAGCGTATCGATTCGCGAAGAGATCCTGGCAGGTCGGGATCACAGAAACCAAGATTTTCTGTATCATGCCCGGTCTTTTCTGTACCGTATTTTTTTGCCGGGAAATGTTCAGCTGGCGACACTACAGGCACTGCGGCGATTGCTTCGGGATTATCCCGGACTCGTTCATACTTCCATTCCGGTCCGACACTTGACGGGACTGGTTCAGCTGGGGATGTCCCTCCAGATACGGCACTCCCGGGAGATATCTCCGGAATAGAAAGGGATTTTTCCGAAGGGGATACCGGGGAAGCGGGTTCCGTAATGGCGACAGGATACCCCGCTTCTTTCTTTTCATCGGATACAAGCACAGATACCTCTTTAGCAGGAGTCTCAACAGGTGCAATTACCGGCTCGTTTCTGAAGGGTGTATTGAGCGTGGGTTCCTCAGGCGGCTCACCCTGCACCAGCTCGGGAACAATCTCCGGAGTAATCGCAATTTCAAGCTTTGGAATTTCGACCGATTCAGGGAATGGTTTGGCGACGGGTTCATCTTCTGAAATGTCAGGAAGTTCCGGGATCACATACATTTTTTCACGGACTTCAGTTTCCATCTCTGAAGAAGGGGCGGGCTCTGGGACAAGCAGATTATCGAGATCACTATCCTTTATTTCGAGATCAGGGATGCCATCAAGGTCGGCGATTCCTTCAGGCTCATACTCATCACCGGATACGGGTGCTGACTGGGCAGCGATACCTTCGAGCGCCCGGCTCCTTGCATCTATCGCTTTCTGGCTTTTCGGAAAAACAGAAAGAACTTTGTCAAAGCAGGGAAGGGCATCAATATATTCCTCCATTTTGAGAAGAGTCTCCCCCTTGTTATACCAGGCCTTCGCATCATTCGGATCAAGAGTTAGCGTCTGATCAAATGCAGCCACGGCTTCCTTCAGGTTTCCTACTTTTAGAAGGGTATTTGCCCGGTTGTACCAGGCCTTGGGGTTCCCGGGCCCAAGTTCGATAGAGCGATCAAAACAGGTCAACGCTTCATCGTACTGCCCGGCTGCACTAAGTGCACTCCCTTTGTTGTTCCACGCTTTCGGATTTTTCGGGTCTGCACTAAGTACCCGGTCAAAACACTCGATTGCGCTCTGATAATCGCCAATCCGGAGGAGTTCGATACATCTTTTGTTATTCGGGTCAGTACTCTTTTTTTCCATTGTTTTACCGTCGTCGCGCGATAATTGGATCTAATAACGTCTTTCACCTGATACTATAAAAATATCCTTCATTGGCTATTCCGACAATACTACCTTTTTTTTGTTTTCCCAGCAATAAATTCGCAGTTCCTACGTACAGCACAAGGCGTTTTACGGGGCTATTCCAGTTTCAGCGCTGCATATCTGCCTGTAAAGCTGGACAGAGATTGCACAAGGAATGTGAAACCTCTTTCTCATGGTCCCGGACCGGGCAGTAGTACAAACCATTCTTTTCCTCAACCCGGAATCCTCCGGGAAACGGGGTACCAACAGGATGACCCGGCCGGTCAAGAACAAACATCGCAAATCCTGAAATTAGATAATAGAAAAACCGGTGACGGGCCCGGTAAAAAGTGGAATGCATCTCATCTCCAGGATCCCAGCGGAAACATCCTTCCGGCACCATATCGCAGAACTCTAAAAATCTGTGTCGATTTCTCAAAGGTTCACGCATGGCGGAAAAACCCCCGGATCTGTGCATCGCGAGGAGAGTATGATGCGTGCCGAAAATCTGGGACTGGAAAAACGGCCGGACTGCATCGCGGTACGGAGAGGGGAGCCGGTCAATCTCCCGGTTGAGTTTTCCGCCGATTATCTGGAGATCATAGACCGAATAGTGGGAGACTTCGCGGGCGATTGATGTCCCCAGATCGCCCCGGGTTTGCACATCCTGGATCCTGTTGCATACTCCTTGTATGTACTCGCGTTCATCAGGGAAATGAGCAAGATCCCTGTGGGGTCCGATGATTGAGTCCATCTGTACGGATTCCGTACGTATGAAGTTCCGGCAGTTCGCCCAAAAAGGTATGCCTGCCCGCAGGAAATGCGGATAGCCACTTCACAGATAGATCCAGAGAATAGCGAGAAGGAAATCGTTTAAAGAGAATTAACGGAATTTACGAAAAGCGCATGCAAACATCCGGAAAGAGAGTATGTCCAGGTTCAATTACGGTTATTCTTGCGGGAAATATTATATTGCAGTTACAGCCATGCTTCCTGGTCTTGTGAAATCCTGAGATTGCTCAATGATTCCTGCCCGCTGGTATAAGGGTTGACGTGCATCCTTGAAGTTGAATTTTGCAATAATGAGATGATTCTCTTTGAGAATCTGCACTGCATACCGGGTACACCGTATGCTGAAACCAGTCTTCTTCCTTAGTTCCTGTACAGTGTGAAGCTGCCTGTCATCAAAAACTGCAAAAATCTTTTTCGCAGATGGGGGAAGTCGCCGGCGCGCCGGGAGGAGGGGTACGGATCCGTCACTGCCGATAGCATCGTTTCCCGCTGTACACAGGATTTTTTCCCTGCAAACCTGCCCCTTTCCCGGGGATATTCCTGAGACTTGATAAATCATGTTCACATTCTCCTTTACCGCAAATCATTCCTGCAGTTTTAGTTCGTTATTGTACGAACGTTTTAGTGTATACGAACTAAACCTATATATTACTTTTGACGCAATAGAATACCAGGAGAGAAAGCGACAGATGAATCCAAAATTTACCGGAAAAACCAATACCCAGGAACCGGTAGTATTTTACTCTTCACGACAGGGAATACAGGCAATACAAAGTCCGGTTAAAGTCAGGATCCTCACCCTCCTTCAGGAACGGGAGATGCCATTTGACGAGATCGTCGTTTCACTGGGAAAAGTAAAATCCACGATTTCTGTTCACCTCAACGATCTCGAATCTCAGGGGATTATCGGATCGAAAGGAGATCCGTATGATGCCCGGAGAAAGTTATTCTTCATGAAGGCTGATTTTCTGGGTCACGCTTCTTCAGGGGAGCGCCTTGGGGATACCAACGAGAGGGGACGAGTCGGGGAAGTAACACTTGAGAATGAACCGTCTGACTTTTACCGCCTAATGTTCCGGAATATCCGGGTTGCACTTCTTGCAGAAGGCATCAACATCGATCCTATCCTGCACCGGGCCGGGCTCTCAGTCGGGCAACAATTGTATCCCTCCATTGCTGCCGAGGATCTCGGGACATTTCTCACCAATGCAGCGGCATTCTGGGAGCATCACCGCCTCGGTCGGGTCACCGTCGAATCTGTTAACCCCATCTCGCTGCGGGTAACGGATTGTTTTGAATGCGAGGATCTGCCGAAGATTGGAAGACCGGCGTGTGCTTTTGAAGGTGGGATTCTCCTTTCCCTGTTCTCAGAATTTTTCGGGGAAGAGCCACTTGTCTGCGAAACTGCGTGCTATGCAATGGGCAACAAATACTGCCAGTTTGTTATTTCACGGTTGGAACCGGAGACAGTGGATAGTTAAGGAGAGAAACGTCCCAGATCCACTGCGATACAAAGGTAGTACCCACCAAAACCCGCAAGAAATCCCCCGCAAAGGAAAAGGACTATCCGGTACGCACGGATTGGAAGTACCATCCGACTGCGATGAATTACGGATGCAACGAGAGTATACCATCCAAGATCCGCTGCCCAATGCCCAATCATGAAGAGAAACGCCAAGAGAATGCCCCCGGATAAAGCGGTCATCAGGAGAACGCTGCCTATCGTGAGCCACCAGATCCAGAAATAGGGGTTCGTCGCGCTGGTAACAACACCGGAAAAGTACGAACCCCCGCAAGCTCCCGAAGATGTCGTTGTAATGCAGGCATTCCTGCTTTCGATAATAGTCAGAATCCCGAAAATAATGAGAGCCACTCCGCCAAGTACTGCTATAGGGGTTGAGAGCCGGATTGCCATCGAGGACACCCCGATTACAATGAGGAGAACAACGAGCACTTCGATCAGGAAGTGCCCTGCAACTACTTTCGGCCCTGCAGACCAGCCTTCCTTAAGAGAGGAGTTGATAGTTGCTACAAGCGTTGGTCCCGGGGCAAGTGCCCCGGTGAGACCCACCAGAAAACCAAGTATCAGCGTTTCGCCATAACCGAATGCCATGGTCCCTCAACATCTGTCTTGAGAAGTATGGAGATAGAGTGAAATTCGGGGAAGCCCCCTCCTTACTTCTTTAGAATTGCGGCACGGAATGCGTGAATGATATCGTACACAAGTTCCCGGAATTCCGCAGAAATGTCATCCCATGACTTACTCTCCTCGGGGATTACGCGGCCCGAAACTCCGAAATCTGGTGCCAGGTTCCCATCCTCAGTCACTACAGGAGTCCCGAGCGTCATACCGGGACAGACTTCCCCTTTTGCACGAAGAGGACAGAACGCTTTCCGGAAGATGCTCACATATCCACAGACAAGCGCAATCAGGAATACCAGGGGGGCAATGAGGTAGTAGGTCCAGTCAATATATCCGGACATCCCGATCGCAAACTGGGCGTCAAGGAAATCCATCAGCCGGAACAGGAACATAAGGAAAAAAACGCTCCCGATACCGGCAATAAGTGGATACGGCAGGTTGAGCGGGAAAAATGCCGCCCTGAATATATCCGCAAAAAGGAAGAGGAGCCCGAAGAGGAGAACAACCCAGAAATTTGCGTTCAAAAATACTACAATTGCATGGAAAAACGGACTTTGGATCTGGCGGAGGAGAATGTTAAGAACCACGAGGAGTATGAGAAACACCACGATCCCGATACTCCGAGAGATTACCGTGTACGAGAGCGATACCTGCCGGCAGTCCTTGTCACATCCACGCATACTATCCCTGAGAATCTATATCCGGTTTGCGCTTCCCCTTTAAGAGCATGTTAGTCAGCTGCGTGCACTTTTTAATCCCTGAGGGAATCATCAGGTATGCATGTCAATCTCAAGCGCTATGGCCTCTACCTTCTCAGGTGGCAGGCAAGCACGCCCATCCTTGCTGGAGTTGGAATTGTCCTTGCCGCGATGGGTCAGATCATTGCCGCGATCATAGCGAACCTTATCGGAGGATTGATCTTTTTCTGGGTGGATCAGTTTATCTTCACTTCACAGTCACTTTCGGCACAGTGGGAAGTCCGGGAAAAAATTGCCTGCGTCGATTGCGGTGAAGTAACCCGGGGCTACCGGCTCGTGATGTCGGAAAACTATGATAAAAGCCACGATACCAAACCGGAGTTCCGGTGTGAAGAATGTTCAAAGAAAAAGTCGGCCGAACTGAAAGAACGCGGCATCCGTACTGAATGAGCGGGAATAATTTCGCATCATTAATAAGGTTTTACCGGAAATCTGACGGCATTGTACGGTGTTCCCGACACCGGGAATTGACGAGGGATCTATGGCAGGGATTGGAACACATCTTGAACAGATTGAGAATACAATAGGACGCCTCTCCCCAGTACAGAAAATCCTGCTCGGGACAGAGGGATCGGTAACGCATCTTCTCGAAGTTATCACCGGATCCCGAATCGGGATCGTGACACGCATCCAGAAAATCATACCCGCCAATGCAGAACTTGCAAAACTTCTTGAAATTGCAGAGGGAGATTCCATAAATTACCGGGTCGTCGAGATTCAGAATTCCGATACCGGGGAAACCCTTATTTATGCAACCTCCCATACGCCGCTCTCCCGACTTACGGACGAGTTCCGTGACGACCTGATGAAGGCCGATATCCCAATCGGACGAATCATCCAGCAGCACAGGATAGAATCGCGACGCGAGATTCTTGATGCACGGGTCGATGTTGCGGATAATGAAGTAAGAACTGCACTCCGGATGTTCCGGAACGAACCGCTTCTCTCCCGGGAATACCGGATTATCCACAAGGGGCATCCCCTTATCCGTATCAGGGAGCAGTTCCCGTACCACCAGTTCCTTGATGAACGCAGAGTTATTGTCGGGACACCTGCCCGCATTCACCTGGGTCTCATCGATATGAACGGAAGTATCGGCCGGGTTGACGGGAGTGTCGGGATTGCACTGGATGAACCGGGAACACTTCTCGAAGCACATGCAGGGGAAAACCTGGAAATTCGTGGAGGAGACACCGGGACACAGGAGGTTGTAAAGTGCGTTGCTGAGAATGTTCTTTCGGCAATTCATGCTGGCAGCAAGGCTCACATCACTCTGCGCTCACTCTGCCCGCGTCATGCAGGACTCGGAAGCGGAACCCAGCTGGCCCTTGCAACGGCCCGCGCCATCTGTGAACTATACGGGAAAGATATCCCGACCCGAGATCTTGCCCGAATCACCGGACGCGGGGGGACGTCCGGCATTGGAACCGCTGCGTTCGGAGAGGGGGGATTCATTATCGATGGAGGTCACCGGTTTGGGCTGGAGGGAGGGAAAAATTCTTTCCGCCCTTCGAGCGCTTCGCGTGGCATACCCCCTGCACCGGTAATCGCACGATACGAATTCCCGGAAGACTGGAAAATCCTTCTTGCTGTCCCAAATCTTCATCCGGGAGCAAACGGGTCCCAGGAGGTAGATATCTTCCGGAACTGTTGTCCGGTGCCAATCCATGAAGTCAGGGAGATCTGCCACGAGATACTGATGCGAATGCTGCCCGGAATTCTCGAGCGCGACCTCGACATGTTCGGTTCGTCCGTGGACCGCATCCAGGATCTTGGGTTCAAGCGGGTGGAACACTCGCTCCAGGCACCCCACATCAGCTCTTTGATGAATGCTATGAGAGCTGCAGGTGCTTCCTGCGCAGGAATGAGCTCATTCGGACCTGCTATCTACGCTATCACGGATACGAATCTTCCTGAAATAGTACATGCTGCAAGAACCTTTATGGATGCCCAGAATGGTGGAGAGATCTACAGCACATCAGCATGTAATACAGGAGCCCGGGTCCGGACAATAGGGGCCTCGTAAAAAAGGAACGTGCCGGGAACCCCTTTCCAGTTTCCGGTTTTATTTCAGGGCGTCAGTTATCCCACGGGTAAAGCGTCCGATTGCAGCGAGCGTTGATTCGCGGCTTTCCAGGTTTTTCTCAATAATGTCCACAATCGCGCTCCCGATGATGACCCCATCCGCTCCAGCCTTGGCAAGTGCCCTTGCATGTGCAGGAATAGAAATCCCAAACCCGACACAGAGAGGAAGGGCCGTGTGCTTCCGCACATTCGCAATGAGAACTGTCGCATCCTGCGAGACTTCACAGCGTGCACCGGTGACTCCAAGTACGGATACAAGATACAGGTAGCCCGACCCAACCCCGGAGATCTCCTTTAGCCGGGATTCGGAAGTCGTTGGCGCAACGAGAAATATCTGATCAAGATCGCAACGCTTTGCAAGCGCGAGCGCTTCACCAGCCTCTTCATGAGGCAGGTCTACCACAAGAATCCCGTCTGCACCAGACGATCGCGCCTCTTCATAGAACCGGGAGACCCCCCTCCGGAATACCGGATTATAGTAGGTCATGATTACAATCGGAACCTGGCTGAACCCACGGATCTTTCTGATTATTGCAAAGAGCTGATCCGGCGTTGCTCCTGATGCAAGGGCCCGTCCCCCGGCCCGCTGGATAGTCGGGCCATCGGCAACCGGATCCGAGAATGCCATCCCCAGCTCCAGGATATCTGCACCGTTCTCTATAAGCTGCCGCGCAAGGGCAACAGAAGTGTCCTCATCAGGATCGCCGGACACGATATACGCAATGAATACCGGCCGGTTCCGGTTCCTGAAGAGATCCGATATCCTGCTCATGAATATCCCCCTTGAATTCTCTCAACTTCAATGACATCCTTGTCTCCCCTCCCCGAGAGATTGATAATTATCACCGCATCCCTGTCCAGGAACCCTTTCAGTTTCATAGCTTGGGCCACCGCATGCGATGATTCGAGAGCCGGAATAATGCCTTCGTTCCGGGACAAGAAGTTGAATGCATCAAGTGCCTCATTATCCGTAACTGTCAGGTACTCTACCCGGCCGGAGTCGTGGAGCATGCTGTGCTCCGGGCCGACACTCGGGTAATCGAGACCTGCTGATATGCTATGGGTATTCACAATCTGGCCGTACTCATCCTGAAGGAGGTAGGAGAGCGCTCCGTGCAAAACTCCCTTGGACCCTGCGCAGAGGGAGGCCCCATGCTCCCCGGTATCCAGCCCCTTTCCTCCCGCTTCGACTCCGATGAGCCGAACATCGTCTTTCAGGAAAGGGTGGAAGATACCGATAGCGTTCGATCCTCCTCCAACACAGGCAATGACCGCATCCGGAAGTTTTCCCTCACGTGCAAGGATCTGTTTTCTCGCTTCCCTGCCGATGACAATCTGGAAATTCCGGACAATTTCCGGAAACGGGTGGGGTCCGACAACCGAGCCGATCAGGTAGTGAGTGTTCCTGACCGTCGCTGCCCAGTCACGCATCGCTTCATTTGTCGCATCTTTGAGGGTACGGGTGCCGGATGTGACCGGAATGACCTTCGCACCGAGAAGACCCATCCGGAAGACATTGAGCTCCTGGCGGGCAATATCGACCTCCCCCATGTACACCTCAACCGGCATCCCGAGAACCGCACCTGCAATCGCTGTTGCAACCCCGTGCTGCCCGGCTCCGGTCTCTGCAATGAGCCGCTTCTTTCCCATATATTTCGCAAGGAGGGCCTGACCGAGGGTATTGTTCAGTTTATGGGCCCCGCCGTGAACAAGGTCTTCCCGTTTGAGGTACACCCTGCAGCCAAGGTACTCGGAAAAATTCTTGCAATAAGTCAGTTTTGTGGGCCTGCCTGCAAATTCGTCCAGGTAATCCTTAAGCTCATCCTGAAATTTTTTATCCTTCTTTGCGCTCGTGTAAGCCTGTTCCAGTTCTTCGAGAGCGCCCATCAGCACTTCCGGGACATACTGCCCCCCGAATTCACCGAAACGTCCTTTCGTCATGGTTCTTCCTCCTTGCACATACGGATAAATGCCCGCACTTTCTCAAGATTTTTTATTCCCGGCCGGTCCTCTACCCCAGATGCGACATCCACCGCATACGGCCTGAGGTCCTGCATAGCCTGCCGGACGTTTTCCGGGGTAAGTCCTCCTGCAAGAATTACCGGGACCTGCACGGTTGCCGCAATCTCGCGGAAGTACCTGGTACTGAATAATCTCCCGGTACCGTGGCTCTCATCAACGATGATGGCGTCAACATCCGGGAGGAGCGGCGTTCCCGGGTGCATCGCCAGGATTACTTTTACATTCCCGCAAACAGATCGGGGGAATGGATGGAATATCTGGATCGCATCAGGTTGTATTGCCAAAATTTTCACAATCTCTTCCTCAGATGTTGTATGGGTCACTGCCACCGTAGTGATGAAGGGTCCTACTGCAGCGAATATCTCCTGCGCCCGCTCCGCGGACACGGATCGGGGAGAATTGCTGAACAGTACTACCCCAACCGCATCAGCACCGCATGCTTCTGCGAAAGCTGCATCTTCCGGTCGTGTGATTCCACAGATTTTTATGCGCAAACAAATCCCTCCACCCGTTTCCGGGGATTTTCTGATGACGTGATGGCGCTCCCTATGAGCCACGCATCGCAGTATTTCCGCATGCGGGAGACATCGCAAGGCCAGCAGATCCCGCTCTCCGAGACAATGATGTGCTCCCCGTCATCGAGATGATTGGAGAGTATCTCAGTCGTAGTGAGATCAATTTTCCCGGAATTGAGATCCCGGTTATTGATCCCGATGATCTCCGTCCCGCTGCCAAGTGCAAGCACCACTTCGTCCCGGGAGTGCACTTCCACCAGGGGTTCGAGCCCGAGACCTTGGGCAGTCTCAACAAAGAGTGGCAGGGATTTCCCGAGAACCCGTGCTATCAGAAGCACAGCATCCGCCTGGAGCGCACGCGTTTCATAGAGCTGGCGCAGATCGATGATAAAATCCTTGCGCAGGAGCGGCACCCGTGTCCGTTCCCGCACGAGCGGCAGGGACGCCGTACTTCCACCGAAGTAATCGGGTTCCGTGAGGACCGAGAGTGCAACCGCTCCCCCGGATTCCAGTTCCCCGGCAAGGTCGCCGGGACTGGTCGTTATCCCTATTTTTCCCCGGCTAGGGGATGCATATTTCAGTTCAGCGATAATCGCATTCCTGCCAGATACATCGAGAATGGCGTCCCTCATGCTCCGGTGCCGGTACGGAACATCCACTTCCACGACTTGGGGCATTGAGACCAGCCTTGCCCGGGTACTTTCTACAATCCGGTCAAGAATCATGTCCGTTCCCCGCTGGCTGCGCGAAGCCGTACAAGTGCAGCATACGCGGATCCCGAATCAATCACCTGTTCAGCACGGGTAATCCCGGATGCAATGGTCCCGCTTTTTCCGCCGAGGTAGATCGCGGCTCCCGCGTTTAGAATGACGATATCCCTATGCGGTCCTTCCTCTCCACTCAGCACCTGTTCAAGGATGTGCGCGTTCTCTTTGGCAGTTCCTCCGGAAAGATCCGAGAGGTTGCCAATAGGAATCCCGAAATTATCCGGATGGATTTCATACGTGGAGATAGAGCCTTGTACCAGCTCTGCCACATGCGTCTCCCCGGTGGTTGTTATCTCGTCCAGGCCGGAACCATGAACCACCAGGGCGTGGGAAGTCCCGAGCAGCTGGTGGACATGGGCCAGAGGTTCAGTAAGCGCCGGGCTGTATACTCCCATCAACTGTGCCTCTGCACCCGCAGGATTTGCAAAGGGTCCGAGCAGGTTGAAAACTGTCCGCACCCCTAATTCCTTTCTGACGCCCATCACGTTTGCTACGCCAGGATGGTATCGCGGCGCAAATAGAAACCCGATTCCTGTTTCCTCTATGATCCCGTTCATGCGATCCGGGGGGAGGTCTATCGTTATTCCCAGCGCCTCAAAAACATCTGCCGATCCGCATCTGCTCGATACGCCCCGGTTCCCGTGCTTCACAATTGGAACACCGGCACCAGCTGCAACAAAAGCAGCTGCAGTACTGATATTGAAGGTTCCGGACCCATCGCCCCCGGTACCGCAGGTATCAACCAGCGTTCCCGAAACGCGGGGCCGTATGGAGAGCCCGCAGGACCGCATAACGTTTGCAAACGCTGCAATTTCTTCCGGCCGCTCTCCTTTCATCCGGAGGGCGATGAGGAGCGCACCTGCCTGGGTGGGGGTGACCGCTCCGGTCAAGAGATCCTGCATGAGCCGTGACGCAGCGTCGCGAGGCAAATCCCGGCCAAGTGCCAGATGGTCCAGAATCTGGCTTGCAATCATGATGCTTCTCCGTACAGGAAATTTTTCATAATGGTCGCCCCGTTTGGGGAGAGGATACTCTCCGGGTGAAACTGGACCCCGAATATCGGAAACGTCCGGTGCCGCAGGCCCATGATATACCCGTCGTCCTGGCTGACTGCGGTAATCTCAAGATCTCCGGGAAACGATACGGGATCCGCTATCAGGGAATGATACCGGGTTGCTGTGAACGGGCAGGTAACATTCCGGAAAATACCCATCCCATTATGACGGATTTGAGATACTTTCCCGTGCATCAGGTTTTTTGCCCGCACAACACTTCCACCGAAAGCTATCGTTATCGCCTGGTGACCCAGGCAGACCCCAAGCGTAGGGATTTCCCTGCTTACGGTTTCCAGAAGTTGTAGACAGAGACCGGATCGTTCCGGAGTACCTGGCCCCGGGGAGAGGATGATCCGGTCGTAGACCAGATCTTCGAGCGCATCAACGTGAGTATCGCAGGTAACAGTAACGGGATTCCCCCCCAGCATTCCTACCTGCTGCACCAGGTTATACGTGAAACTGTCGTAACAGTCAACAACGAGGACGTTCATGAGGATCTCTCCGCTGCTGCAACCGCGGCCAGCATTGCCCGGCATTTGTTCTCGGTCTCTTCCCATTCTGAAGCAGGCACAGAGTCCGCAACAATCCCTGCCCCGACCTGGACGCGGGCAGTTCCCCCAGATACTTCCAGCGTGCGGATGGCAATCGCAAATTCAAGGACCCGGTCGAAGCCGATGTACCCCACGGCGCCTGCGTAAAGACCCCGTCGGGATGGTTCGATTGCATCAATAATCTGCATCGCCCGTATCTTGGGTGCACCAGATACCGTTCCTGCCGGGAAACACGCCGAGAATGCATCAAACGCATTGTACTTGGGATCGAGTTTTCCCTCCACGACAGAGACAATATGCTGCACGTGCGAGAATTTCTCGACTGACATAAATCCTTCGATATGTACGGATCCAAACTCTGCCACCCTGCCGATATCGTTCCTCGCGAGATCGACAAGCATGGTATGCTCCGCACGTTCCTTTTCGTCCGCGAGAAGTTCCCGGGCAAGAGCCTCATCCTCAGTCGGGGTTTTCCCCCTCTTTCGGGTACCGGCTATCGGGACAGTTGTTATGATCCTGTTTTCCACCCGGACCAGCATCTCGGGACTTGCGCCAATAACCTGATGATCTCCGAAATCCAGATAATACAAGTACGGACTTGGATTGATACTGCGCAGCGCCCGGTAAATTTCGAACGGTGTGCATCGGATGCGGCATTCCAATCTCCTGGAGATTACAGTCTGGAATGTTTCCCCGGCCGAAATGTAATCTTTCACCCGGTTAACGGCGTCCATGAACTCCTGCCGGGTCATGTTCGATACATGGGAAGGAATCTTACTTGGATCATGGCTGCGTGTCATATCCGATCCGGATTCTATCTGAGACGATGACTGAGACGCTGCCTGGATCATACGGCTTCTTTCCCGTATTATCTCCGCCGCTTTTTTGTATTCCGCAACCGGGTCACTGTTCCCCGTGAAAAGCACGCTTGCAATAACATACAGCTTCTCTTTCCGGTGATCGAAGACAATACAGTCTTTCACGAGCAGGAATTCCGCGAGAGGGGTTTCGGGTTCGGATTCATTCCTGGCACGGTTGAAATGGGCAGGATGGAGGATGCGGATAAGATCATAGCTGAAATATCCGGTAAACCCTCCAAAAAATTTCGGGGCAGGAATATCCGCAACCGCAATTCCATCGAGGATCTCTCGTACAGTTTGTACTGGATCTGAAACACCGACCTGACCGGCAATGGTCTGGAGTTGCTCTTCACCCGTGCAGATGAGGGAACCACCGATAGTAACTGATAACACCGGAGAAAACCCGATGCAGGAGTACCTGGCGATCTTCTCATTTCCTTCGATCGATTCAAGGATGTACGAAGGCGCTTTTCCAAACGCCGCATACAGGTCACAAGGGGATATCCCCGGAAGGGGAAGCTCGGCAAAGAGAGGGATGAGAAGCGGTCGGTCATCGGATCTTTGTACCGCACAGAACTCATCACATGTCAGGTTTACCATGCTTTCCTTCACCGGGGCTGCTCCCAGTCCAACGGCATCCTCTCCTGAGAAATACCGGAAATATTTTGCATAATAGTGTGTACTTCTGTACACATATATACATTATTGTGCATTATTGAATTAAAGTGCTGAATAGAGAACAATATTTGTGAGACATTCTGGTACTTCCAAGAAGCAGAGAAAGAACATTGACCAAAAGAGAACGGTAAAAAGAGATCCCTTTTAACCCATTCCAGTCAGCGGGAAGGGTGTGGCAGAATTGATAAGTGCCAGGATAAAAAGAAGGGCAAAGAGACAGGCTACCGCCGCAACGATAATACCTGCAATGACAATTGCAGCGATTGCCCGACCTGTTGAAATTTCCTGCAGTTCACGGACACCAAGGATTGCCAGGATGAAACTCCAGATCCCTCCGATGACAGTTCCGATAATGGGTATCCAGCCAATCAGCATGGAAGGAGTGGAACCAAGCATGAGTGCTTTCACTGTCTGGACATATCCTTTCTTCCCACCGAGGAGATAGACCCAGATATGCAGCCATCCACCAAGGACAAACGCAAAGAACAGGGCAAGAAATTCGACGATAATCACAAAAATTACTGCACCCACAATCCCCATGAGAGGCATTACCACAAGCCCGAGTTGTTTAACCATGACCTCGAATATTGCATAGGAACCAGTAGCGGTGAGAATAAAAGCGACAACCAGTGACAGGATTGCATGGATTAGGACGATTACCGCGAAATATTTCACAGTGGGTTCAATCGCATCTGACCGGGATTTCTGGAATGTTTCTACAGGGTTCAGGAGAAGTCCTTTTGCCTTCTCCACAATCATGTCAATCATAGGAAAACGCTGAACTTAAAGGATGATAAATATGATGGATTCATTTCGACGATGACCCGGGCCGACCGGATTTATTTGTGGTACGGCTCGCCCCGGTTGATGCGAAATGCCCGGTACACCTGTTCCAGAAGGATGAGCCTTGCCATCGGGTGGGTGAAGGTCATCTTTGAAAGCGACAAGATACTATCTGCTCGCTTTCGCACCCCATCCGCAAGTCCCAGGGGGCCCCCAATAATAAATACAAGCCGTGAAATTCCTGCAACTTCCCAGAAATTCAACTTCTGTGCCAACTCTTCGCTTGACCAGGAGATACCCCGGGGATCAAGGGCCAGAACCAGGTCTGAATCCCGGAGGGTTCGCAGGATGAGTTCGCCTTCCTTATCTTTGATCCGCTCTGTCTCGCCCGCACTGGCACGATCCGGGATATGCTCCTCCGGGAACTCGACGATCCCCAGTTTCGTATAAGGCCGGAGACGCTTTGCATATTCATTAATTCCATCGGCAACGAACCGGTCTTTGATCTTTCCGATTGCCACCACACGAATCTCTGTCAGGGCTTACCCTCCCGTAATCCGGAATGTTCCGCACATTACTCCACGGAAGACCTATTACATTTTTCTTATCCCTTCCGGAAGATTGTCGTCGATATATATTGTTTATCCCACTTAAGGTGAGTTCAATGTTCTCCGGGCAGTATTATAACGAAACCGTTGAGCGGATGGATCGTGAGGCCCTCAATGAACTGATCGATGACCAAGCCAGGTACAACGTGCAGTACGCGGCCAGGAACTCTCCCTTTTACCGAAAGTGGTTTCTGGAGAACAGGATCCAACCGGAGGATATACAAAAACACGAGGATCCTCCGAACCCGCCCATTATATCAGGAAAAACCATACGCGAAAACCAACCCCCCGTAGCAGAAGATTTCTTGTTTTGGAGTGCCGAACCCACGGAAATCTACCCGATTCACAAGATGAGCGGAACACCGAAAAGTTTCTGTTTCTGCCGGGAAGACCGGGAGCGGTACGCGGAGAAATATGCAAGAATCTTCCCTTCCCAGAGCTTTTCCTAAGGAGATCGGATCGTCATCTGCGCCTCATACGGGATGAATATCAGTTCAAACACGATGACCCTTGCCGCCCAAAAATAGGCGTCACCATCATTCCCACCGGAAAATGCAGTTTCCCGATCCGCCTTGAGGAATTGTGGGACAGGAATATCTACAACACGTACGGCAGTACTGAAGGGACCTTGTTCGGGGAGTGTCGGGAGATAGTCGGCCTCCACGTCCCGTAGGACCTGGTGCATATCGATCTCTACGATCCGCATATGAAAGCATTTGTACCGGAGGGAGAATGCGGGCGGGTCGTTTTAACAACATGGCTCCCGATGGGGGCAAAGTGCGGAACGCTCCTCCTGAATTACGATACCGAAGATACAAGCGTCATTATATCACGCGAAACCTGAACCTGCGGCAGAACCCATCTCCGGATCCTGAACCCGGCACGCGAATCCGAGACGGTCCGGGCATTCGAGACGCCGTTCAGCGGTGTCGATGTGGAGAAAGGAGTATTCCAGCGGGGAATATGCGGTACCTCACCGACGAATATGAAGCATTCCTCCATGGGGGGAGAGCACGAAGAGGAAGTCATACTCCGGGTGAGCCCAGAGAAGTTTGAGCCGGAACATTGCGACGGGAAATTTATTACGGATGCATTCCTTGCAGGATTCCTGAAACACCGGCCCCGTCTTTCAGCGGCACACGCAGACGGGAGGCTCGTCATAGATTTCAACATTACTCCACCGGGAGCACTTGAATTCTACCGGATCAACGGAAGAAAAAACGTCTTGTTGATCGAAGATAAGGGTGCCTGGGGAAAAGGGTTTCTGTTCCGGCCTGCACAGGAACATATAGGAGAGAGTTTTTAATAGGATTCCGGATCATTCAGTGATATGCGCTCACCGGAAAATATCTGTTTGTGCCTTCCCAAACGAGGATTCTGGATAGTACTGGGGATAACCCTCATACTTTTCTCCGCACCTGCCGTAACAGCGGCGGGTACTGCAGGAGGGGGCCAGGGTTGGATCAAAGTAAATTGTAACGTTGACGGGGCATCGGTCAGTTTTGACGGTATTTACAAATGCACCATCGCCGGGGGGTCCTGTACGGTTCCCGTGTATACCACAGGGACTCCTTATACTCAATATACCGTAGCGATGTCCGGCTACAATAGTTACTTGGGAAGTCTCACTATGCCGGAAGAAGGGCAGACGGTAAATGAGTATGCAACCCTGAATCCTATTCCAACCCAGGTCCAGTACGGCTCACTCTATGTATGGACCTCTCCATCAGGGGCTGCAGTGTACCTGAACGGGAATTACCGGGGAGTCTCGCCGCTTACGATATCCTCTCTCTCCCCGGGATCCTACTCTGTTTCGGCAGATCTGAGCGGGTACCAGAGCCAGAGCGATACCGTCACAATCTACGCGGGCCAGCAGCAGACTGAAAGTTTCACCCTGGAAAAGATCGTCTCTCCCGGAACCCTGTACGTCGTCTCAACTCCTTCCGGAGCCAACGTTTACGCTGACGGCACCTACAAAGGTGTGACTCCACTAACGCTCACCGGGGTGTCGCCGGGAACACATATCGTCGAACTGGACTTGACCGGTTATTACGACTGGAAGAGCACCGTAACCGTGGGGAACGGCCAGACCCAGACAATTACGGCGACAATGAGCCCGATCACGTCAAAGACCGGCTGGATCATTGCATCCTCCACCCCCGCAAATGCAAATGTCTATGTGGATTCCGTCTTTAAGGGGACAACTCCTGCAAGCGGAGGCCTTACTCTAAGCGGTATTTCCGTTGGCAGCCACACGGTCCGGTTCGACCTTTCCGGATACCGGTCCTATTCAACCCAGGTGACCGTTTCTGCGGATTCCTATTCGAGCATTAATGCAGTCCTCCAACAGGGATCTTCCCCATCTGGCGCAGCAACACTCCAGATATCGACAACCCCTTCAGGTGCAGATGTCTATATAGACAATGTCTTCCGGGGTTATTCTCCTTTAACGCTCACCGATATCACTGCGGGTCAGCATACTATTATGGCCCAGATGACCGGATACCAGGACGCTTCCATCACGGTTGCAGTAACGACTGGATCGACAATGCCGGTATCTCTTACGCTGGCATCCGCGACATCGACAAAAAAGTCCGGTGATCTACTTCTTGCAATCCTAACCGGTGTAGTCGCAATGGGTATTGGAATCCTTTTCTTCAGGAAACGGCAATAAATCCCGATAAATACCCGGTCCCCCTTTTTCAGGAGATGTCAGATCTGCCAAGGACGCGGGAGACCGTCTCCATGGTCCGGTAATATCCCAAGAGATCGGAACAGTACTGTTCGCTCTTAGGGTCTGTCGGAAGAGGATTCAATACAATCCCGCAATCGACATCCCAGAGAATGAGCCCTTCAGGAGAGGCGGCTGAGGGACACGCAGGTGCGGGGCTTTCAAGAAGTACCTGCACCGACCCGATATCCCGGGTGCCGGAACCGATTTCCTGGAGAACGGCAGCCATCCTTCTCACCTGGTTCCAGAGAAAACTCTCTGCGGTAACCTGGAGATACACACGATCCTCTTCGGTTTCGACAGAGATCCCAAGTACGGTCCTCAGGGGGTTCCGATCGGATGTCCGTGCGAAATTGGAAAAATCATGCGTCCCGAGGAAGAGTTCTGCCGCTTTCCGCATCGCAGCAAGATCTTCCGGGGAGTTCGGGAAATAATAGCGGTAAGTCCTGGAATGGGCATCATAACGGGGATGAAACACATCCGGTACTTCCGCCCATCCCGTGCACCATGCATCCCGGGGAAGCTGATTATTGAGTGCCTGGATTGCTCGCTCCGGAAGATGGGTCGTGAAGGCCGCAATCATTCCCCTGCTGTGGACGCCCCGATCAGTTCTCCCTGCCGTAAAAAAGCCTGCTTTCCTCCAATCGGAAAAGAGTTCAAGTCGCTGGCAGGCGCCTATAAATTCTCCTTCGACGGTCCGTAGGTTTTTCTGCATCTGGGAACCGGAAAAATGCGTGCCGAAGTAGGAAAGCCGGAATGCAAGTCTCATCGGGAACCCACGCGACGGGTGAGCCGGGAGATCTTGCGGAAGGTATTCCGGAGCGACTGCCGGGTATACGTCCGGAGAGGAGTCATTCTTCCGCCCGGATAGGCATTCCCTTCACGGATGGCCTGCAATATTGCGTCCACGCTGCGCTCTGCTTCAACGTACGTCCTTCCGAATCCCACCAGCCGTGCATTGTGGGCATCGCTCCCGCCAACAATCGGTTTTCCAAGCCGTTTTGCCACTTTCGCAGCCTTCCGATTCGCAGATCCGATAACGTACCGGCTGTTGAAGGACTCTATCGCATCCACTGAGGCGAGGGCCGGCCGCTTCTTTCTTCCCACTCCGTGCCTCCACACATGGAACGGATGGGGGAGGATTAAAAATGCCCCTTTCGAACGGGCGAGATCGATGGTTTCGAGGACATCGAGACCCGGGGGAATGACTTCCGTGATCCCGAGGGCAATGAGATGCCCCTGTTTAGTCGATATCTCAATCCCCGGGATGATAATTACTTTCGTTGTACAGGTGAGCGCAAATTTTGCGCCGTCAATCGTATCGTGATCCGTGATCGCGATTGCATCGAGACCGACCGCTTCCGCCCGTGCCAGGATCTCCTCAACGCTGCTCTCACCGTCCTTCGAGAAGTTGGTGTGAACGTGGAGGTCGCACGCAAGCATAGTACATATGATTTTTAACCTCTCTGATATTAAGGGAACTTATGCAGATTCTCCTCCCTACCGGTTCAATTACGGCATCCATTCTCCGTTCCGCAGCGAAGGGGCTCAATGCCGATGTCGTGATTACCGGTGAGGTGGCATCGTTCGTGACACCGGATGCCGTGAGGGATCTTCTCAGGATGAAAGAATACGACATGGTCATCGTGTCGGGAATGTGTACGGCATCCTTTGACAAGGTTGAGGAGGAGACGAGAATACCCGTGTACCGGGGCACCCGCCATGCCGCAGACATGGCATTTCTTCTTCCCCTTATCGGAACCATCGAACTCTCCCGTACTATTCCTGCCGATGATTTCCTTATTCTCAAAAAGAGAGAGGGGGCCCTTCGTCATATCCGCGAAATGGAGGAAAATGCATCCTTCGATTACCTGATACGGGGGGTGAAAATCGGCGGTACTTCCCGTATGAAAGTTCTCTCAGAGATCATGGATGCCCACAAGGAGAAACACCTCCGGGAGAAAGTCCTGGCCGCACTTTCTTCAGGATCCGATATCGTGGATCTCGGCTTTGGGTTCGATGCAACACCGGAAGATGTCTCGCGATGTTTCACCCAACTTGAGGATATTTCAAGCCCACTCTCGGTGGACACGCAGGACCCGGATCTCATCCTGGCCGCACTCGGAAGAGCGGATCTCGTGCTTAGCCTGCATGAAGGAAATATCTCATCGATCGGGAACGATGTGGCGCAGTCCGGATCTGCGGCAGTCGTTGTTCCCCGGGGGAAAACTCTTGAGGAAAATCTTGCTGCGGCGGAAGACGCGGGAATTTCCTGCCTTATTGCAGATCCCCTGCTCCAGCCGGTCGGATCGGGGCTCGTACAATCGCTCTGCAGATTCAGGAATTACGGTTACCCTCTCTTTTTCGGGGCAGGAAATGTCGTCGAACTCCTAGACGCCGATTCCCCTGGGGTAAATGCACTCCTAGCAGCGATGGCGCACGAGACCGGGGCATCAGTAATCTTCACAAGCGAGCACAGCGATAAAACGCAGGGTTCCATCAGCGAGATGCGGACTGCAACTGAAATGATGGTCCTCACCCGGGATCGTCCCTACCCGAAGGACCTGGGGATCGATCTCCTCATCCTCAAGGAGAAGCGACGCAGGAGGGAACCGGCCTGCGTATGTCAGGAAGAGGTCCATGCAGGACCGGTGCCGAAAGAGATCATCTATGATCCCAGAGGGAATTTCCGGATAGGAATCGACGCGGGAGAAATCATCGTCGTGCACCGGAATCTCGCAATCCGGGGGAAACACTGGGACGAGGTGCTTGAGACCCTTCTTGCCCGGGACCTGGTCTCCCGCCTCGACCACGCTGCATACCTGGGAAAAGAACTCTACAAAGCTGAGCTTGCCATAAGGTACGGCAGGAGCTTTGAACAGGACGGCCCGTTCTAGAACACGATCTTCCGGTCGAATCCGAATCCCTTTTATCGGTTTACATCAGCAGTACCCGGTATGACAAAGCAGGTTCGTGCTTCCCACATCCTGGTCAAAACAGAAGATCAGGCGAACGATATACTCAAGAGAATCAACGGGGGCGAAGATTTCGCAGAGGTTGCAAAGCGTTTTTCCAAGTGTCCCTCCGGAAATAAAGGCGGGGACCTCGGCTGGTTCGGCAAGGGAATGATGGTCCCTGAGTTCGAGAAGGCAGCATTTGAAACCGAAGACGGGAAAATCGTCGGCCCGGTCAAGACCCAGTTCGGGTACCACGTGATCAAGGTCACGGGAACGAAATAATCTGATAACGGGATGCAATCATTCATTGCTCCCATATCCCAAAACTATACAGCAAATGAAGATCCGCGGCATCAGAAAGAGCCTCCTTGCACTTCTTCTTGAAATGGGGCGGGAGAATCACCCCAATGAATTTGCGGGGCTGCTCCGCGAGAGCGAGGGTATATTGTATGAGATCAATCTCCTGCCAGGGACTGTCGGCAGGGATTCCTCTGCAAGTATTTTCCTGGATATGATGCCGCTCGACACTCACATTGCAGGCAGCGTCCACAGCCACCCGAACGGGGTCATCCGTCCGTCTGATGCCGACATCAATTTTTTCCCGAGGTCAGGAAGATACCATATAATCGTCGGGTACCCGTATCTTGAAAACGACTGGCGCTGCTTCAACTCTGACGGGACCCCGACGAGTATTGAGGTGATCGAATGACACGGGTCGTTGCGACCGGGACATTCGATATCCTGCACCCGGGGCATATCTTCTATCTTGAAGAATCCCGGAAACTGGGAGACGAACTATACGTCATCGTTGCCCGGGACGCAAATGTCAAGCACAAGCCGACACCCATCATCCCTGAAGAGCAGCGGCGCAGAATGGTCGCGTCCCTGAGGCCGGTCGACCACGCAATCCTCGGGGACCTCACGGATATGTTCTGGCCCATCGAAAAACTCCGGCCCGATATCATTACCATAGGCTACAACCAGCACTTTGACGAGGACGCTCTCAAAAAAGCCCTTCTCTCCCGGAACATCCCGGCGAAAGTTGTCAGGATCGGAAAATTCGGGGATGAGGTTCTCTGCAGTTCCCGCTGCATTGTCCAGAGGATTGTTGACCGGCGCGGATGAAAATCTGGGTCGCCGGGACACTTAGCCGACGGCTCGTACTCCCTCGGAGGTTATAACAAACTCAAACGACCCGCCTTCCGGCCGGGACCGATGTTTCACGAGTATTGCCTTGCGCCGGCCTTCCAGTTTCTGGAGCCGTACTATCACTTTTGAGATGTGTTCGAGCGCCATACCACCGAGACCGAAGAACGTGTTCCGCTCCGTATCCATGTACACCTGGTTCGTGAGAATGACCGGAATTCCGTATCTTCGGGCATACCCAAGGAGCAGGATAGTCTGCCGGGTCAGGCGCTGCATCGCTTCTCTGCCGCCTTCAAGTTCCGTCCGATAGAATGCAGTTGCAGAGTCAACGATGACAAGGCCGGCTTTCCTGGCACGCAGGATTTTATCAGCGTCTGCAATCATCTCGCCCTGCTGTTCGAAGTCGACCGGTTCATAGAGGTATAACTGGTCGGCAAGGGCTTCCGCGTCAGTTCCTGCAACCTGCCGGAACCGCTCGATTGAGAACCCTTCCGAGTCAATGAAGATAACTCCCTTCCCGCTCCGTATGCAGGTAACCGCAGCGAGAGTGCAGACCGTGCTCTTGCCGCTCGCAGGTTCGCCATAGAACTGTGTGAGGACTCCGGGTTCAAGGCCGCCCCCGATCAGGGTATCGAGATCCGGGCTGCCGGTTGTCAGGCATTTCTGGTGCATCATGCCTCCGGCTCCCGGTCATTCTTCCGGAAACACTCCCGGGCAGTCTCCTCAATAATGCGGGTCACTTCCCGCACCGGGATACCCGCCTCTCCCGCAAGATCACGGGCCGGATCGAACTCCGCTTTTATCAGGTAACACGTCTCGTCCATCCAGCCGCACTTGACCGGCATCTCGCGCCTGATTCCCCGGATTTCAACCGGGACCATCTCTATCGTGCGGTCTGCAATAAACCGGTGGACCGAAGGCACGCACCGTATCCCGAGCGTCCCGAGCTCGCGTGCCATGACCCGGGCAAGTTCCCGGCTCTTGTCCGGGAAGGAGATGACCCGGACAAGGTGCCCGGATCTCCCTTTTTTCATAACGCAGGGGATTGAACTTGCATCCCGTGCCCCGGCTTCCATCAGCCGGGAAATAGCGCAGGCAAGGACTTCCCCGCTGATATCATCCACATTTGTTTCCAGGATATCAACGACATCCAGGCGAAGGCCGTGTGCCGGGGAGACTTGGGCATCCATGAGGACCGCACGCAGAACATTCGGGACATGGGGCGGATCCCGTATCCCGGCGCCGTAGCCGTTTGCAAGAATAACTGCTTCCCCGAGGTCTTCCGGATCTATCGTGGAAAATTCTGCAAGAAGCGCAGCCCCGGTCGGGGTGCACAATTCTCCGTCATCCGCACTCCCGAGTAGGGTTTTAATCCGGGTTCCTGACAGGAGGTTCAGGGTTGCAGGAGGCGGGACAGGGAATATCCCATGCGATCCCTTTCCAGTTCCCCCTCCAAGGAGAACGGGAAGGACGGCAACTGCATCGACTTTGAGAGAATATAGAGCGGTGCAAGCCCCCAGGATGTCGGCAATCGCATCATCAGCCCCGACTTCATGAAAATGGGGATGACTGCCATGCACCTTCTCTTCTGCAGCAGCCATCCGCTCAAAGACCCGCACCGCCCGATCGATTGCTTCCCGGGGAGCGTTCCCGGAACGTACCCGGTCCAGGACCTCGTCAAGGGTTCTCACGTGATCACCAGCCCGGGTATCAATCCTCACGGCACGAAGACCTGCCCTGGAAACGTCGGAAAAAACCGGTTCAGCCACCAGAGAACCCATAGCCTTTGCAACAAGGTCGTGGTCGGCCCCGATTGCAAGGAGGGATCCGGTAACCATGTCCCCGGCAGCGCCGTGGAATGGATCAAAGAGAAGAACTCGCATATCTCAACACGTACTTATAAATCCCGGCGTATATGACCTTTAGGGTAATGCCTGAAGTGCAATTGAGGGTAGACAGCGCGTATCCCGGCGATCAGGGCGGGGGAAAGGCCCGTCTCGACCCGGAAACGATGCTCGCCCTGCGGATCTCCCCGGGCGATCTCGTGCTCGTGGAGGGGAAGCGCAAGACGGTTGCAAAAGTCTGGCGTGCCCTCGTCGAGGACTGGAACCAGCACAAGATCCGGATCGATAATTTTACCCGGATGAATGCCGGGATCGCCATCGGGGACACAGTCAGGGTTTCATCTATCCCGGACGAGATCGAAGCTACGCGGGTTGTTCTTGCACCGCCGGAGGACCTCCCGAAGAAGATCCCGATCGGGAACAATCCCCATGTTGTCAACGGGCTGATCGATTTCCCGGTCACAAAGAACGATATGATCCCGATCATGCTCGGCCTGCCGTTTATCCAGCCCCAGATGGTTGCCTTCAAGGTAGTCGATATCGAGCCCGAGACTGCGGTGATCATAACCAAGAACACTGAGATCGTGTTTTCGGACAAACCTGCGGCCGGGTTCGAAGGTGTGAAGCGGTTCTCGTACGAGGATATCGGCGGTCTCAAGGATGAGCTCCAGAGGGTCAGGGAAACTATCGAACTTCCTATGCGTCACCCGGAACTCTTCCAGGCGCTCGGGATAGAACCACCCAAGGGAGTCCTCCTGTATGGTCCGCCCGGTACCGGAAAGACCCTCATTGCAAAAGCGGTTGCAAGCGAGAGCGGAGCGCACTTCATCTCAATCGCAGGCCCCGAAGTCATCTCGAAATATTATGGGGAGAGCGAGCAAAGGCTCCGCGAAGTCTTCGAAGAGGCACGGGAGAACTCTCCTGCAATCATCTTCATCGATGAACTGGACTCGATTGCCCCACGGCGCGAGGATGTAACCGGGGAAGTCGAGCGGCGTGTCGTCGCCCAGCTCCTTACCATGATGGATGGGCTTGAGGAGCGGGGCCAGGTCGTTGTCATTGGGGCAACGAACCGGGTGGATGCGATTGATCCGGCGCTCCGGCGGCCGGGGCGGTTCGACCGTGAGATCGAGATCGGTGTCCCTGGTGAACCCGACCGTATCGAGATCATGAAGATCCATACCCGCGGGATGCCGCTCGCCGAGGATGTAAAACTCGAAGAACTGGCGCAGCAGACCCACGGTTTCGTTGGTGCCGACCTTGCGGCACTCTCACGGGAAGCCGCGATCCGGGCCCTGCGCCGGTATCTCCCGACAATGGATCTTGACGCGAAAGAGATCCCGAAAGAGATCCTCGACGCCCTGAAAGTCACGGCATCCGACTTCCGTTCCGCCCAGCGGGATGTATCCCCGAGCGCGATGCGGGAAGTGATGCTCGAAGTCTCCCACGTGAAATGGGACGATGTCGGCGGTCTTGAGGAAGCAAAAGAAGAAGTCAGGGAAGCAGTCGAGTATCCCCTGACGGACCGGGAGCGGTTCGAGAACCTGGGTATTCGTCCCCCCCGAGGCGTTCTCCTGTATGGACCCCCGGGCACAGGAAAGACCCTGATTGCAAAAGCGGTCGCAAACGAGAGCGGGGCAAATTTCATTGCCATACGCGGGCCCCAACTCCTCTCGAAATGGGTCGGGGAGAGCGAGCGTGCAGTCCGGGAGGTTTTCCGGAAAGCACGCCAGGTCTCACCTGCAATCATATTCTTCGATGAGATCGATGCCCTTGCCCCGGCACGGGGATCGGGCAGCGACTCCCATGCAATTGAGAGCGTCCTCAACCAGCTCCTCACCGAGATGGACGGCCTGGAAGAGCTGAAGGATGTCGTCGTGATGGGAGCAACGAACCGCCCGGATATCGTTGACCCGGCACTCCTCAGGCC
>JBDKRP010000022.1:0-2438 GCA_039683275.1 Methanoregulaceae archaeon
TTCCGCATTGCCCGGGATCTGGAAAAACAGGGATACCTGGCTTCGCTCGTCCCGACCGAAGGCAGCGAATTCGGAACCTGGTATGCAGACCGGGAGACCCTGAAAGCAGATATCTCCCTTCAGTATGCGGCAGTCCTTGCGGGACTCGGGTCGTACGGCCTCAGCCAGCTCTTCATCTCCCGCAGGTACGGTCCCCGGGTACGGATGACCTCGGTCATCACCGATGCCCTGCTGGAGCCAGGAAAACCCCGGCGGGGATGCGCTCGTCCGCCCGGAGTGATGGAGCTGTAAAAAATGCGTGGAGATCTGCCCGGTCCATGCGATCTCGGCCGACGGCACCATCCGGCCGGAGCTCTGCCGGGACTACATGTTCTCGACACCCCGGGGCCTCCGGTGCGGGATGTGCCTCCGGGTCTGCCCGCTGTAAGGAAAGTTCCGGTGACCTGTGCAGAGAACTCGCCCTCCGGATTCGGGAAAATGAGGAGCCCCGGGGAAATCCGTCCCCGGCAGGGCCCGGTACGGTGCGGGCTCAGGCAGGATGCCGGGACGGACTCCCCGGACCGGTGAAAAAACTCTTTTTTCAGGCCTGCCGTATTGCCTCGACCGGGTTCAGCCGTGCAGCCTTAATTGCCGGGTAAATTCCCGAAACGAGGGAGAGTACCACGGCAATCAAGAACCCGGAGAGCAGGATCCGGGGTGTTACCATCGCAAGGTCGTACCTCGCAAACCCGGAAAAGAGGTCGCCGAGCTGGGAGAGCAGGTAGGCTTTCCCGAACGTGTTGATGACAAACGAGAAAACAATCCCCAGCAGGTCCCCGAGAAGTCCCCCGATTGCACCGATGTACAGGCACTCGATGAGGATAAGGGTCACGACATCCCCCTGGGACGCCCCGACCGCCATGCTTACCCCGATCTCCCGGGTCCTCTCGTATACCGACATCACCATGGTGTTCACGATCATGAGCGCCCCGATAATAAGGGAGATTGCGGCGAATATCGAGAGGAACAGGACGATGATGTCCATGAGCCGGTTCACGGACTCAATCTGTTTGAACGCCCCGTTTGCCGAAAGGCCCATCCCGTTGATTTCGTCCACGACCGCAAAGACATTCTCCGGGCTGTCCACCCGGACGTATACCGCATTGTACGGCATCGATTCATTCGAGATCGCTTTCACAGAACCGATATCCATGAGAATGACGTTATCCAGCTGGTCCCCGCGTTCCTGGAGGACACCTCCCGACCGGATGGCGAGCTTCCGGTCCTGCGGGGCGCCGTTCGCATCGTAGTCACGGATCATCACTGTAAAGAGGTCTCCCTGCCGGATTCCCTCGTACTTCTGCAGCTTGGCCGAGATATCGTGACCGAGAACCGCATCGCTGGAGGTTGCCGTAAACGCTTCCCCAGAGGAGTATTTGGGTTTGAATATAGATTGGAGATCATCGGTCCCGATACCGATTACATCGAGATAGGTCTGGCGCATCGTTGCAAGTGATATCCGGTAGACCGGCCCCGCTGATTCTACATGAGGAAGCGAAGATATCTGCGCAGCTTTTGATTCGGTGATGGGAATTACGGTTCCCTCCCGGACCGACCCGGTCACCTCGATGAGAGTTAAGTCCGACTGCTGCTTGATGGTCTCGACAGCCTGATACCGGATTCCCTCCCCGAGCGAGATGATCCCGATAACCGCAGCGATCCCGATTGCGATTCCAAATGCAGTGAGAAAAATCCGCATCCGTTTCTTCCGGACCTGCCGTGCAGAGAGTTTTGCATAGTCAAGAAGTTTCACCATTGGTCGACCACCTTCCCGTCCTTCAGTTGGAACGTGCGGTCTGCAAAAGCCCCGAAGTCCCGCTCATGGGTAACGACGAAAAAGGTGGTCTTTTTCTCCTCGCTGATAGACCGCATCAGCCGGAAGATATCCTCGCTTGTCTTCTGGTCAAGGTTCCCGGTCGGTTCGTCTGCAAGGATGATAGAGGGATTATTGATGAGTGCCCGGGCTATCGAAACCCGCTGCTGCTCCCCGCCGCTCATCTCGGCCGGGTGGTGATTCCGACGGCCGGAAAGCCCTACCCGTTCGAGAAGATCCCGGGCTTTTTCAGCCCGGGCAGCCGGAACATGGTAATTGAAGAGCATCGGGTATTCCACGTTCTCCTGCGCGGTCAGGAACGGGAGGAGGTTGAACTGCTGGAACACAAACCCTATCACTTTCCGCCGGATCCCGACCAGCTGGGAAGCGGCCCGGAAATCTACCGGTATCCCGTCAAGCGTGAGCGACCCCGCTGTCGGACTGTCCAGGCATCCGAGAATATTGAGGAGCGTGCTCTTTCCTGAACCGCTCCTCCCGATCAGGGTCACAAATTCACCTTTCTCAACCCGGAAATCCGCACCGGATAACGCCGGGACACGCCCGCTGTACGTTTTTGTAAGATTCA
>JBDKRP010000023.1:0-2239 GCA_039683275.1 Methanoregulaceae archaeon
ATCTGGCAGATTGTTACACGGAACCTGCCGGAGACCCGCAGGAAAATTGAAACAATACTTCAGGAACTTGCTTCCTGATCCATTCCGGGTTCTCATTCAACTTCCTGCTTGTTCGCGAGCGCAGGCACGAGCACGCGAACCCGCCCATCAGGGCGGCTTCCCACCGTTCAATTGACGAAGTTAATCCGGGATCCCAATGGATCATTGTGAGAGAATGCAGCCGTGCCCGTCCCTCCGCCCGTCCGTTTAAAACAACCCGGTCCGGAGCCGGGAAAATTTCTGAATTGAATGGGCTCCGGATTTTTTCAATCTGTACAACACTTCCCGGAAACTTTTCATCCTGAAAAAATTCCCAAACGCTTCCTTATTTTTTCCCAACCTACCCAAACCCCTTCCGGGAACCTGACCCCTTTATATACCCAATTCCACCGTCGGTACAAACCAGCCCCGGAAAGGCCCCTTCCCGCCCCGATCTCATGCCCGGATGGACAACCTATCGATCCAAAAATAGAGAGGCCGCAAAACGCTTCTATTTTGCGTGAATTCTGGGCGATTTAATCGCGTATTTCCGCAAAATAACCGGTTAAATCAATATTTTCCGTCGGCGTCGACATCGTTTCCCGTGGAACCCGGAAATGATCCGGAAAATCAGGCAATCCGGGCCTGAACTGGGCCCGGATTGGATGCATCCGAATAACGATCTCCCTGGAACGGCCGGTATCAATCCGGGACCATATCGGGCCCGGATTACCCTGTACCGTATCCTGAAAAACAAGGTATACCGGCAGGCAGTCTTTCCGGCAGAATCCCCTGGCCCGGGCCGGGTATCGATACCCCGGGAGATAGGCATTTTCCAGGGATACCGGAAATCCTGACGGGCCAGGAAACTGCTCCTCCCGGCCAGATATGCATATTCATCCCTCATCCGGCAAACAAAAGCCGGAAAATTTCCGTGCACATGCACCGTTATGCACCCGGTTCCTTATCGCTATCCGGAAGAAGTTGCGTTATGTCGATCCAGATGATCAGCTCATTCTGTTCCCTGTCTTTCAGCTTGATCTTCCTTTTGATGATGCCGACAACTGCTGCATCGTCTTTCGTTACCAGGGCGGAAGCAGGATCCACCCGGGCGGCATCGAATGTGGAGACTGCCCTCACGTCGTCGACAAGAATCGCCATCCTGGACCGGGTTTTGGTGTCATCAATGACAATTATCCGCGAGGATTCCTCCGGCGCTGTCCGGGGCGGTACACCCAGGCGCTGCCTGATATCGATAATGGTTGTGATCTCACCCCTCAGATCGATAATACCCTTCACCCGGGGAGATACATCCGGAAGCCGGGTAATCTCCCTGTACTCAACGACCTCTTTCACATCAAAGAGACTGATCGCAAAAAGCTCGTCTCCCAAGATGAATTCAACAACCTGAATGGGTTCATTCCGATCCCATCCTCTTCCTGCCGGTGTCAGGCACCCCTGCCTTTCCTGGACATTGGTTTCCATGGATATGGCCCCGCTAATCCACCCTGAATTTCCGGTTTGCTTCCAGGGCTTCCGCTGCGAGAGAATTGATTGTCTGCACAATTCCCGTGATCTCCTCCAGGGCGTTCGAAGACTCTTCGGTTGCCCCGGCAGCATTGGAAGCATCTTTCACGGTCGCATCGACAAGAGACGTGATCTCGTGAACATTTGCCACAATTTGTTCTGTGGTCGCCGCCTGCTCCTGCGCTGCAGCTGCAACCTCGGAAGCGCTCTTTGCGACTTCGTCAATGGAGGTTACGATCCTGTTGAACGAGTGAAGGGTCTCCGTGATCATCTTTGATCCCTCCTCAACGACCTCTTTTGCTTCGCCCATAGCAAGAGACGCATTCTGGGTGTTCTTCATCAGGCTCGTGATCATATCCTCGATACGCTCTGCAGAGATACGGGATTCCTGGGCAAGGGACTTTACTTCCGCGGCAACCATCGCAAATCCCCGCCCCGCATCCCCTGCCCGGGCAGCCTCGATTGCAGCATTCAGGGCCAGGAGATTGGTCTGGTTTGCAAGTTCCCGTATAAGAAACACGATTTTTGAGATTTCGTTCATCTGTTTCTCGACATCGGTAACAATGGAATATACTTTTCCCGATGACTCCGAGATCCCGCACATGCTCTGTTCGGCTTTTCCCGCAAGATCAGCTCCCTTTTGCGAGAGATCGTTCGTCTCCTTTGCGCGAACCGACACGGATTCCATTCTTGA
>JBDKRP010000024.1:0-3071 GCA_039683275.1 Methanoregulaceae archaeon
CCCCGCAATCTCAGGAGTTCCCCATCCTTCCGGTTATCATTGCCGGCCTCGTGCTGGTTGTCGGCGTCGAAGTTGTCGCTATCATCCATGCCCGCAGAAAGAATGCCAGCCGCGATGAGGTGGAGGACGAGGATTACGATGACGATTACTGACAACAGGAAGGCCCCTGTAGTTCCCCCGGTAACCGGAGATGTATCTGCCTCGCCGGCAGGGACGTGGCACGCGGGGTAACCGATGTACCCGGATATTTTCACGTACATGCAGGAGGCACGGGAGTTCGACCCAAAACTCATCTCCCTTGTCAGGCTGAAACTGCTCGCAGCCCTTGCAGACCTGGGGAATTGCGGTGCAAGTCTTCGCGATCTGAAAAATGTACTTGATGTCCGGGAGGATTTGCTCTATATGAATCTGGAAAAACTCCGGTTCCAGGGCTACCTTTCGCTGGATCCCTCCGGTTCAGGAAAGCGGAAAACCCGGTTCGTGACCCTCACACCCAAAGGACTGGACGAATGGAATAAGATCCGGCCCTGGCTCACAAGGCTCCCTGATCGCAACAGGATCCAGTCGGTTACTAACCCGGGAAAGATGGTTGCAGTTTTTCGAGCTCTGGGTTTCCGGCCGGACATCGCACGGCATGAGGATTTGCTGGTTGCCCAAAGTCTAGTCCTGCTCCTTCATTTCAAAGGGATTCATCTCGGATACCAGTTTGCGGTCACGATCCGGGGGCCGTTTTCCCCGGATCTCACGGATCATCTCGGTACATTCCTGGATGAAACCCGGTACGGTATGGAAGATATACAGCTCACTCCCTGTGAGAAAGAGATAACGCGGGATATCAATCGTATTTTTGGCAGGAACCCCGTTTACCTGGATGTCGGCGCCACGTACGCTTTTTATGAACACGGCCAGGGGTATGATTTTTTTGAAGCAGATTCCTGGGTAAAATTATGGAAACCGCAGTATTCAACCGCACAAATCGCTGTGGGAATCTCAAAAGCAAAGGAATTTCTCTTTGAACCTGGCCGGAAAGACCGGGACGAACTGGAAAAAGAAACCGGCATCTGGCTGATGGCAGCCCTGAAAACCCGGAGGGGGCATGCCCTGTGAAGAGCGGGGAAATCTGGCTAGTAGATCTCTCTGATATAAAGGGGCCAGGCACAAGCGGAATCCGACCGGGAATTGTGACCGGGTATGCGGATGGCCGGATAGCGGCCGTGCCATGTTCGGCAGCCCTCTCGTCCGTCAGGTTCCCCTATACATATCCGGTACAGCAGTCCCTCGATAACGGTCTTGAACGGGACCATGTTGCCCTTGTCTTCCGGATCACAGTACTTGACCGGGGGCGGTTCGTACGCTGCATCGGGAAAATCCCGGACAAGCAGTATCAGGATCTTATTGCCCTGGTCCGGGACCTGTTTCAGGACAATGGAGTCATCGAACGCGAAATCCTTGGGATTCTCCAGGAGATCCTGGACCTGGGCCTTATTTCTACATGTTTCAACCCCAGCCAACTGGCAATGATAATTACCGGGTTTCATTCCGGTAAAAATGATACAGAAATCGGGAGGGATCTCGGAAATGTCAAACTTTCAAAGAGTATTGCCCGCGCCAGGATCGGGCTGAAACTCTTCTGGAAATCCGACTTCCGCATGCCCGTTCCATCCGGAAAAATGGAAACCCTGCTTGCTTCGGGGAAATCCATGAATTATGTTGCAGGAAAACTTGGTATCAGTCCTTCATGCCTCCGCGAGTACCGCCATCTGAGGGATGTGCAGAACAATAGGCAGCTCGATCCCTACCTGGAACAGATCAGTACAATGACCGAGCACCGGATTTTTATCGAAAAGACAATTTTGGACGTGGAATAAAAGACATGCCCGCGGAATCTACAGATATCCCGAGAATGTACCGGGCCGGCATGCATTAAGCGGAAATCATCTTCACCCGCGAATTTGGTTGCGATCCTGTATTATTGCCGGACATCGGGTAATCCGTGTGGTGAGGCATTCCGGTTTTCCAATACCGGATACACTCTGCTGTTCCGGGTATCCGGAAAATCTGAACTGGCCCTTTCAGAGCGCAGGATTTCCGGTATGCCGCGTACCCAGGACATTTGCGCGATTCCCCTCCTTCAGGATGAGGAGGTTGAAGTATACATCCGGGTCTTCACTTCACTTACGGTCATACCGTTTTTCACCACAGGCCCGTAAAGGATCGCAATCGCCCTCCAGTCAGATTCTGAAAGGGTTGTCTGGTTTGTATTCCCGGGATAGAAAAAACTGTCCTCATCGGTCGCATCCCCGGTTACGCCCAGCCAGAAAGTCATTGCCCGCAGGATGTAATGGCTCCGTTCCTCCCTGGGCAGATCCTTGTTTACAAAGACCTGCCCGCTCTGGTTCCATGCCCGGCTGAAGGATACCTGTTCACCGGGTATTATCCGGAAAAAAATCGTGTCGGAGAACATACTCTCATATTTTGTATATCCCACCCTTGAATCCGGAATGTTCTGGAGATCTTTTTCCGAAAGGAGGTTTATCCACAAATCTGAAGCATCACCATCGTTTGTTTTTACAGTCCCGTACAGTTTCTGGGTCTTTGCGACACGGTTGAATTTCTGGATAAAATCGTTGATAGTCGCAATTTCCTCTTCGGAATAATTCCCAAACATCGCTACGGTAAGCGGGGAATATCCTGTTGGCCGATCCTGCCGGACAACAACCCCGTTGTACTCGCTGAATGCTATTGTCATGAAGTGCTTGCTGACATCCTTGAAGGGGATATAGGTGGGCGAAGAAGAAAATTTACCGGATTTTGTACTGTCCGGGGTACTGACCGCAGATGGCGAAGTGGCAGTAACAGTGGACGTGGGAACCCCCGTGGTTTGTGAAGTGGCTGATGAAATCGGATTCGATCCCGTAGCAGTACCTGTTTTTTCCGTGGAGGTGCATCCGGCAAAAAAGATACAGACGATAACCATTACAGAGATAAGAATTTTTAATATTTCCATAACATTTTGTATTACGCAAATCTAAAAAAAGATAGCGAAAGCCCGCAGCAGGAATCCGGTCTTC
>JBDKRP010000025.1:0-16945 GCA_039683275.1 Methanoregulaceae archaeon
GGTACAATCGCCTGCGTGATGTGGGGATCCAGTTCCGCTGAAAAAAATTCCATGTTTAATTCCATGTTTTAATCTGTCCTACTGGTCCGATACCATGTTTGAAAGCGATGTCGAATATATCGGAAAACGCCTGTTCCGGGAAGGTCTTATCGGAGGAAACTTCGGGAACATCAGCGTACGGGAGGGAGACGGGTTTTATATCACCCGTACCGGTTCCTTCGTCGATCATCCCGGCGATCTGGTTTTTGTTCCCCTTGAGGGTCCTGTTCCCCGGGATGCCTCCAGCGAATACCGGGTCCACCTGGAAGTATACCGGAAAACCCCCTGGCAGGCAATCGTCCACGCGCATCCCCCCCATGCTGTTGCCTGCTCTCTTGTTTCCGACAAAATTGTTCCCCGGGACAGCGAGGGGGAGATGCTCTGCCCGGTAATTCCGGTATCCTCGGGAAAACCGGGAACTGATGAACTGGCTGCATCGGTATCCCAGGATCTTACAACCTCAAAACTGACCATAGCGCGGGGTCACGGGACCTTTGCAGCAGGGAAAAACCTGGAAGAAGCCTATCTCCTGACATCCCTGGCCGAGCACTCGTGCCGGGTACTCGGACTGCTCCGGATGTACCAATAAAACCAATAAAAAAATTCTGAATTATTTTTGCTGTTTTGGCGGCTGGAGCAGTTGGATTTCCCGGACAATCTCCCGGTGGAATACCAGCAGCATGTCGCTGATGACCCCGAACATGAATATCTCGATACCTACGACGATCAGGAGAACTGTCAGGATCGTGAGCGGGATATGGTCTATATTGTGGAGCCACTCGATAACCACGTAGATCCCTACCAGGAACCCGAGAAGGGATATAAGAAGTCCCAGCATCCCGAAGTAAAAAATGGGATTATTTACCCGGGCCAGACGGTAAATGGTCGAAATGATCTTGATACCGTCATGGAATGGGCTGAGTTTGGTTTTCGTTCCCTCCGGCCGCTTTGAATACCGGATCGGGACAACCATGATGCGCTGGCCGTTTCTCACGGCTTCTACGGATATTTCCGTCTCGATCTCGAAGCCTTTCTCCCGGAGATGCATCTGGTTAATGGAGTTTTTGGTAAACGCCCGGTATCCTGACAGAATGTCATGCAGATCCCTGCTGTGGGCTACCTTGAAGAGCATATTGAGAAGCTGGTTCCCGAAAAGGTTGAGCCGGGAAAATGCCCCTTCGTCCGCATTGATGAGACGATCCCCGATGACGTGATCAAATCCCAGGGCAAGGGGTGTGAGCATCTTTTCAGCGTCTCTCGGGGAATATGTTCCATCCCCGTCAAGCATCAGGATAAAGGGCTGCTCGATAACTTCGAATGCCTCAATAATGGCATTTCCTTTTCCGGTTCCGGATTGCAGCCGGACAATCGCTCCGGCATCTTTCGCAAGTTTTACCGTCGCATCGGTACTCTTTCCATCCATTACGAGAATATGGGAATAGCCGAGGTCCCGGAACTCCTTAACCAGGGTCTTTATTGTCTGCGCCTCATTAAGGGCAGGAATCAGGATGCAGACCTCGTCTTTGTTGATTTTCATCGGTATAGTATTTTTAATCAGGTCACATAATTGCTTCTATGCCAGTCCCGAAGAAAGGGGTACGGGTCCTGGGTATTGCGGAGAGTTACACCGGGCATCACACCAATCAGGTGACATCGACCCTCGCTGGTATCGTAATGCGAAGGGATCTCGTGATAGACGGGATCGTTTTCGGGAGCGCGACCGTAGGCGGGATGGATGCAACAAATGCTGTTCTTGAAATGATCCGCACGCTGAACCGGGATGACATCAATCTCGTGATGATGAGCGGGTGTGTTATCTCCTGGTTCAACATTCTCGATCCTATCCGAATTTTTGAAGAGACCGGGCTTCCGGTGACTGGTGTTACCTATGAAGATTCCGAAGGCCTCGAAGAGGATATCCTGCATCATTTCCCGGGAGATCTGATCCGTCTTGCTGCCTACCGCCAGCTGGGTGCGCGAAGACCTGTGCTGCTGCACACAGGATATCCGGTATTTATCCGATCCTGGGGTGTCAGCAGTAATGACGATGAGGTATTCTGTAATGCATTTACCCGGGACGGAAAAATTCCCGAACCCCTCCGTGTTGCACGTCTCTGTGCGCGGGCAGTGTCTGCATTTAACAGGACCGGTGCATAAAAAAAACGGGATTTTGGGCATCTGATTCTGGTTATTGCGGGGAACATGCTCGGAACTGCAGGTTTAAGTACCGCCACACGTCACTATATGGGTAGGTGAGTGACGTGGAACTGGCTGTAAAACTCCCACGCTATATCTGTCTTGAATGTGCGTATATCTATGATCCTGCCAAGGGAGATCCAAAGAACGGATATCCTCCGGGAACACCGTTCGAGGCATTGCCCGGCGACTGGATCTGTCCGGAATGCAAGGTATGCAAATCGAAACATATATTCAGAAAACTTGAAGATTAATCCTGTTATTAAGTCCGGTACCGTCTGAATTTATTGCAGATATCCGAGCGAAACCCGTACGGGATGTTCGTTTTCGTTCATTTACGTGAATACCTGTACGGGGCGGACGGGATCGATTGCCAAAGTACGAATCGTGCACAGGCAACCTTCATTCTATAAATTCTTTCAGATCCAATAGATGAAGACATGAGTATCTTCCCGAAGAAAAATCTTTTCTGGGTTTTTGACACCATTATTCCCAGTAAATATCTCCTTAAATTCCGGAAGCTTGCAATTTTTGAACCTTCTCTTGGATACGATATTGCGACAAGGGGGAGACTGGCCCATTACGGTACCGCGGAACGAAAAGAGTTTTCCCGCCATCTCAAAAAAATCCGGTCCGGGACAGAACTCCTGCTTGAGGATATCGAGGCGTACCATATCTACATGGCCGTGAAAAAAACGCAGAAAATACCCGGGGATATTGCGGAAGTGGGCGTATACAAGGGCGGCTCAGCGAAGATCATCTGTTCGGTAAAGGGAGAGAGAAAACTTCATCTTTTTGACACCTTTGAAGGCCTCCCGAAAGTGGACGAGATTGATTACGTCTGGCCTTTCTACGAAGGAAAGTTTGCGGCATCTGTTGATGAAGTGAAAGAATATTTAAAAAACGAGCAGAATGTTTTCTTCTATAAAGGGATCTTCCCTGCAACATCCGGACCTGTTGCCGAAAAACGATTCTCTATGGTAAACCTCGATGTCGACACGTATGAGAGTACAAAAGAGTGCCTTGACTTTTTTTATTCACGCATGAGTCACGGGGGGATTATCATTTCCCATGATTACATCACGGCTCCCGGTGTCAAGAAAGCATTCGATGACTTTTTTGAGGAGATGCCCGAACCGGTTCTTGAAACTGCCGGTTCCCAGTGCCTTGTAGTGAAGGTTTGAGTATAATCTATTCTTTCAACTCTGTAAAATTCCAAATTTCAGAAAAATCCTGGAACCGGTTCTTCCTGAAAATTCATGGAAATGTCTTTTTTCAGGGAGTGAACCCACCACGGTTCGTTGAATCCAAAAGTCCAAAATATTGCCCGGGGTCCGGAAACCGTATCCTGCCATAACATTCCGGGCGTATCCGGGAGCCGGGAACATTTATACTCACACCGGACTCGATGGAACGTACGCGTGAAAAAAAAGATTCATTCAATCACGATTGCCGGCTTGAACGGGAGTGCCGCTGAAGCTTTTGAGAACGTGATCTCTTCAGGTTCAAGGACCTGGACCGGAACGCCGAACTCCCTTTCAAGGAAGTCTCTTGCCGCAAGGAAGACCTTCTTCTCGTCAAGGCCATTTTCCAGGAGCTGGTCGACGACCTGCGGCGGGAGCCGGTGGATGAGCGTCGTGCACTGCTTTGCGGCATCAGTGGCATCCTTCCCGCGCTTTCTCATGGATTCGTCCTTCATGATCTCCTTCAGGGCAGAGTTCCTGTCAGCCGATGCAGCGATTGTCCGGAAGACGTCCTTCTTCCAGGCCGGCGCTATGTAGATGGAGAGCCCTTTCGGCGTGATCTGGATGAGTTTTAAGATCGACTCGATGTCCTCGACCGTCCGCACCAGGAGCTCTTCGGCAAGCTCTGCCTCCGGGCTGATGAGTTTATCATCAGGAACCGGCCAGGGGGCAAACGAGACGAGATCCTCCTCCCCCAGATCTTTCCAGATGGCTTCAGCGGTGAAGGGAATGAAGGGCGCAAGGAGCCGGGTCCATATCGAACAAAGGGTCCGGAGTTCGCGGCTTCCCTCGCTTCCCGCAGGGAGACGCCTGCGGTACCACTTCAGGTCGGTCTCGATCCCGAAGTACGCTTCCTGCAGTGCCTGGCGGGTCTGGAAATTGTTCAGTGCCTCCGTTGTCTTTGCGATATGGTACTGGAGCCGGGAAAGGAGCCAGGCATCGATGCCGTTTGGAGCTCCCTTTGCGTCCTTCACTTCCTGGACGGTTGCATGGAACCGCTCGATCTGCTTCTTTGTCGAGATGACGAGTTCGTTTCTCCAGTCAAAGTCCTGCCAGGGCTCGGCGCTGCCCATGAGAAACATCCGGACCGTGTCGGCACCGAACTCCTTCACGGCATCTTCGAGGAGGAAGACATTCCCCTTGGATGAGGACATCTTTGCACCGTTCAGGAGGCCCATACCAAAGACGACCATGCCTTTCGGGAGCTTGTCCTGCGGGAAGATCGTGACGTGGTGGAAGATCTGGAAAGTCAGGTGGTTGGAGATCAGGTCCTTTGCCGAGAACCGGAAGTTATAGGGGTACCAGTACAGGAACTCGCTCCGGAGTTCGTCGAGTTTCGCCCGGTCCGGAAGGTTGGGGGATTCCTTCCCAAGGAAGATGTACTCAAAGACTTCGGGCGTCAGTTTCTCCGGCGCAAATTCCCTGATCTTGTGCGCAATCGTGTAATACGCCATGTAGATGGTCGAGTCAGAGAGTGGCTCGATCAGCTGCTTCGTGTCCCAGGGGAACTTCGTCCCAAGGCCGACCCGCCGGGTGCAGGCCCAGTCCTTCAGCCAGTCGATGGTACGCTCGAACTCTGCCCGGACCTCCGGGGGAACGAGTTCCATCCTTGCTATCTGGTCGGCGACCTGCTTCTTCCAGGCAGGATCGCTGTACTGCAGGAACCACTGGTCGTGGAGGATCTTTACCTTGACCTTGTTCCCGCACCGGCAGATGACCGGCCGTACATCAAACTCGTACATTACGGCAGAGCCGTACTTTTCAGTCATCAGCACGGCAGCTATTTCCCGGGACTCCCGGACCGACTTCCCGCCGTACTTCTCAAAGAGTTTCCCCTTCGAGAACTCGGCGCTGTACAGCTCCTGGGTGAGAGACTCCATCCGGGAATCGAGCTGGTTCTGGATGCCGGAGCGCTCGACTGCGTCCTTTGCCGGGATCTCCCCGTATCCCTCGACTTTGAGCAGGGGCACCGGTTTGATCTCCATGTATTTTCCTGCCGACTGGAGGTCGCGGAGGGCGATGTAGTCGAACGGTGCATGGGCGGGAACGCTCATCACGATCCCGGTCGCCATGTCCGGGTCCACGAATTCTGCCGGGAGGATCGGGACCTCCCCGCACAGCGGGTGGCTGATCTTCTGGTTGACAAGTGCCGTTCCCGCGATTTCGCCCAGGATCTCAACGGCATGGTCCTGAAGGGAGAGTTTGTCTGCGGCCTCGCTGCTCACGATCCATTCTGTCCCGTCGACTTTTGCCCTTACGTACGTGACGTTCGGGTTCACCCAGAGGTTCGTGACACCGTACACGGTCTCGGGCCGGAGGGTTGCGCAGGGAATGATCGCATTCCCGAACCGGAACATGACCAGCGTAAACCTGATCACTTCGGCCTTATCCCCTTCGAGACGGTCATGGTCCCCGACCGGGTTCTCGTCCTGCGTGCAGTACCGTACCGGGTGGGCCCCCTTGATAACATGACCTGCCTCGTAGAGATGCTTCCACTGCCACTCGATGAACTTGCTGTACGTGGGTTCGACCGTCGTGAACCTGCGCCGCCAGTCAATCGAGAGGCCGCAGCTGCGCATCACCCGCTCGTACTCGTCGCTGAAGTGTCTGACGATAGTTACGGGGTCCGTAAACCGGTCAAGGACATCCTGCGGGACTTTATAGAGGTCCCGGTACAGGGCAATCGTCTTTGGATCCTTCTTTGCGATACGCTTCGAGATCCCGATGACCGGGGCACCGGTTACGTGGAACGCCATCGGGTACAGGACATCTTTTCCCTGCATCCGCTGGAACCGTGCGATGATATCGGGAACAATATAGGTCCTGCCGTGGCCTACATGCATCGCCCCGCTCGGGTACGGATATGCAACCGTGAGGTAAAACTTCTCTTTCTTCGAAGGATTTGCTTCAAACCGGTGCTCCCACCGTGCGCTCGCTTCCTTCTCGCATGCTGCCATATCAAGTGCGCTCAATCTTGCCGCCTCCCAGATTCCCAGACTCCCCTTCAGACAGGTCTCAGTTTGATGTTCTCATTATTGTTCGAACGCCGGAGCATTTCCTGTGCAATGCTTGAATTCTTGGCAAGATGGATCTCGCCCTTCTCATTTACGGTTGCGGTAAAGAGATACTCTTTTCCGGCAAAAACATCCACAATCTTCCCGCTCAGGTCTTCGGAGAGGATCGTGAGTTGTTTTTTGTCGAGCCGGATCCGGACACCTCCGCCCAGCTGGAGTTCTTCTTCCTTTCCCGTGTCCCGCTTCTCCAGCTCGGATTTCGGCCTGATGTCGATCCCGATGCCAAGCCGGTTTACGATGGCAGCAACGTTCTTCCCGCCTTTCCCGATAGCGGCAGGAACGTCCTTGTCCTCAATAAAGACCACAGCTTTTGTGTCGCTCTGCATCTGGACTACGACATTACTGTCCGTGTACCTGCCAAGCTCCCTCTGGATATCCTTCTCGATCCCTTTTCCCGGGACTGCTTCTTCTTCTTCCTCAAAGGATTCCTGGACCGGCGCTTCCCCGACCATGTCGTAGAGAGGCGCCTTGGATAATGCTGCCGTTACTTTCTGCACATTATTCGGCCGCAGGGGTGCCGGGGCAGATACCGGCTGGGCTGGAGATGATGCAGGTACCGGGATCTTTTCTGTTCCGTTTGCACCCATGACGATGAGCTCGCCCTCGTACTGGAAGACCTCGAACTCCCGCTCGCCGGTTTCCTGGTCCGTGATCGTTGCAACCGGCCTCGCGTGACCCTCACTGCCCATGCAATCCGGGACCTTGAAGGTGAAATCAACGTCGTAAATATGTGTGACGAGTCCGTCTTTTACAAAGGCAATAGTGCTTACCACCCGGTGCAGGAGCCCGAAATCGACCCTGCCGGTGAAGCGCTGGATGGCGTCCCGTACGCCGGTCGCATGGATGACCCCTACCATCCCGAGCCCTGCAAGACGCATATCCGAGAAGATCCGGAAATCCTCGTTCTTCCGGAGTTCGTCAAAGATGACAAAATCCGGCCGGACGAGGAGGAGGACATCTGCTGTGTTCTCCATGCTGCCGTCAAGAGCCGTGTACTGGGTGATGTTGTCCGGGACCTGGAGTTCGCGGGGAGCTTCCATTGTCTTCACAACAAAGCCCTTGTCAGACAGGAACGTTGCGAGGCTCTGGGCGAGGGTTGTCTTCCCGGAGCCCGGGGAACCCGCAATGATAAGCCCTCGGTTTTCACCGGTCAGGCGCTCCTTGAGAACAGTCGACTTGTTGTAGTTCTCAAGTTTCACATCTGCAATCGGCCTGACCGCCGTTATCTCCATCCCGTCGCTGAACGGGCGGCGGGCGATTGCTATCCGCAGTGATCCGATCTGGACAACGGTTATACCCCGCTTCTCGATCTCAATGAAGCCGTCAGGATCGCGCTTTGCACGTTCCAGGATCTCCTGGGCCATCGCCCGGAGCTCGTACTCGTTGACCGGCTGTTCCCGGATCTTCACGAGCTGCATGCTGGAGATGGTTCCTTTCTTGGCAACCGGCGAGACACGCTCTTTGAGGTACACTGCAATCGTGTGTTCGTCAAAGAACTGGTCGATTGCGAGCGGCGTGAAGTCCCCGATCTGGGGCTTTAAGTACATAACGTTCAGGCCTTTTGCTTTTGCAACTTCGGCCTGGACCATATCGCTTGTTATGAACTGGGCCCCGTGCTCGATTGCGGCACTCCTGATCAGGGAATCTATCTCTCCCCCGCTTGCAAGTTTCACCTGTTCAAGGCTTGGACGCACACCGACGAACCGTATCTCTATCTCACCACTCTCGGCCAGTTTGCAGAGCGACTGGAGTTCGGTGAGACCCGAGAACCCTATTTCCCTCCCCTGGTTTGCCTGTGCCTCCAATTCTGCGACAACAGCCTCGGGGATGATTATTGATGCACCTTTGTATTCACCGGTCTTTATCAGGGAGGTGATGCGTCCGTCTATAACGACGCTTGTATCTGGTACTATTTTCATAAAATCTGGCACCTCTATTCATATTCGCCAATTCTCTTCAACGATTGTATTCGTTGACAGGGTAAGATATTGTACCAGGTGGTTTATAAGGGATGCGGGAATTCCCCTCCCTATCTGCCATACCGGATAAAAGCAGGATTCCCGGGGGAGAATCAGGAACGATGCCGCGAACCGGATCCAGTCCGGTTTATCCCGTGGTTTTTCCCTGGTCTTTCGATGCAGTCAGGAGAAAAATCGTAAATTCCCTGAGTTTACCTGTTCGGGACGAAATCTTCCGGATGGACGTTGCCTCCTGAAACCGCACATCCCGGAATCCAGTCTGTTCGAATAGGGTGGCGAGGGCATCCCGGGAAAACCCGTCATGCTCTGCAATTCCGGGTTTTTCGTGGAACTCCCCGTTATCCAGGTCGAGATCTGCAATCGCGATACGGCCGCCCTCCGCAAGGAGCCCATAAAATTCCCGGGCAGCGGCAGCGGTGTTTTTGACATGGTGCAGGGTCATCGAGCTCACAATAATATCAAACGGGGGAAAATTCCCTGCAGGATCACCAATACCCCACTGACGCGGCTCGATCTGCCGGACCTGCATCTCGTCCAGTTTCCCCTGCAGGACTTCCAGCATGCTCTTTGCAGAATCAACCGCAACAATCTTTTCTGCATACGGGAGCATCCGGAGTGCGATCAAACCGGTTCCTGTCCCATAATCCATCATAGTCACCCGACCCTTCAGGGCGAGTGCCTGTATCATGGCATCCGCTATTCTTCCTGCCATCTTTACCCGGCCGGGATCGCTGTCCCAGATTACCGCTGCCTGTTCAAAAAACTCTGTCATAATCCTGTCCATTCCCGCCGCCCGGCAAAATCCAGGTACACTATAAATGAGATTCCGGATGTCGGCTGCGAAGAAGAAAAAACAATCGATCCGGGAACACGGCAGGAGTGATACTGTTGTAACGGGAAAAGATCCCAAAATATTTACACACTTCGGGAAGTATGATATTAGACAGCCGGTCCGAACGGGAACCGGTCCGGGAATAGTCCCGGATTTTTCGTGTTGGAGATGAATCGCATACTATGACAGGGATGTGTGACTATTGCGGTGTGCAGCTGAAGGAAGGGGAATCCTATATCTGCCCGGCCTGCGGGCGGCGGTTCTGTTCTGCGCACCGTAAACCGCAGGATCACAATTGTACCGGTATAAAATCAACAAGGGGCAGGGCGGTCCATACGACTCTTTCCGGATCCCGATCCGGATCGCGACGGAGAGCCTCCCACGGCATTCCTGCCCGGGGTATTGCTGTCCTAGTTGCAGCAATTCTTATTATCGCAGCTGTTGCAGGAGTGGTTCTCTTTGGCGGGGACCTTCTCTCCGGGATATTCTCATCAGGAAACAGTACTGCAACTTCCGGTGATTCACCCTCTTCCGCAATAGCCTCCGGTGATTCATCGTCTGTCGCAGCGGCAACCGCAACAACATCTTCAACCGGCAGCTCAGGGAGTACCAGCTCTTCGACTTCTTCTTCCGGTTCTACGGCTTCCTCCACAACCTCGGAAGTTACCGTTCCCTCGACAGGGGTCTACGTCTACGCGGATTACCTGGGAAAATTCACAGGAGTCTACGGGACAAACGATAACCAGGTCTCGGTATCCAGTTCTGCAACGCAATATTATGAAGTCGAGAATGCAACCGGGACGATTTCCGCAGGGTTCCAGAAAGCAGATTCTTCCACGAAAGGTCATACCCTGACAGTCCGGATCTACAAAAACGGGGATATTTTAAAGGAAGGTACGACAACGGAAACGAAAGGGAAAGTCAATATCACGGCAACGGTATAATTTTGCCCCCCCTGCATTTTCACGGCACTCCTTTTTTACCGAGAAGACAGCCTCCCAAAGAACGATACTTTCGGAAGAGATTGCGAAGATCGATCCGACGCGCAGAACAGGGGAACACGTTTTTATTGTTGAACTTCATTTCAGCTCAACGTCCGGCAGGGGAATATTCATCGGGAACCTGTACACCACCCTCTGCGGATGGAGCAGCCGGAATCAGGTCCGTTCGCCCCGAACTTCATGAAACAGATTCATCCGGGACCCGTTCCGGTGCGTCCGGGAAACCAAATGAACGTGATTCCCACGATGCCGACAAAGAATCCCTGTTGGAAGAATCATCCTGTCGCACGCGAACCCAAAATATTTACCCCCGTCAATAAGTATGATAATAGAACACTGGTTCGGATTGGAATCAGGCGCGGGTCAACCGGGAATGGATCAGAACTGTATGAGGATGTGAGGCGTATACCATGACGAGGATGTGTGAGTTTTGCGGTGTGCAGATGAACGAGGGCGAATCCTACACCTGCCCGGCCTGCGGGCGGCGGTTCTGTTCCGCACACCACGAACCAGGGGATCATAACTGTACAGGAATAAAAGCAAACAAGAGGGCGACCCATACGTCGCTTCCCGAAAAGAACAAAGGCGGGATTTTCTCCCGTCTCTTCCGGAAATAACCTTATTTACTTCCAATCCCTTCCGATATCTCCCTCTGTCCCCTTCGTTTTTTCAGATACTTCTCTCCCCTATTCGGGAACCGGGTGGATCCGGTTTGTTCCTTTTTCAATTAGTTTAGGATCAGAATTATTAATCTGGTGAACTAACTATCAGGAAGAATAGATCATGGCTGATACGCTTCGCGACCAGTGTGCCGATGAGATCATCAGACTTCTCCCCCTCTACCACAAGAAAATTCTGCACCCGAGTTTATCCGGTCACCAACTGGCCCGGTTCCGGGTACTGGGAGTCCTCATGCGGGACGGGACCCTTCCCACGACAGAAATCGGTAAACGGCTTTACATCTCAAAACCCTATATGACTGCGCTTGTCGATTCCCTTATCGAAGAGAAATTTGTCGAGCGCCAGCCCCACCCGGAGGATCGCCGGGTTATCCGGATAGCAATTACCGCTTCCGGAAAACAGCACCTGAAAGAAGCGCTTGAAGTATACCGTGCTGACGTACGGAAACTCCTTCTCGGGGTTTCTTCCCGGGATCTGGAGGAACTCGGATCCGCTCTTGCAACGGTGCGAAGAATTCTTTCCTCTATTCCGTGAGGGTACTATGGTTCAGATTCCATCCGAAACGATGTCAGGACCTACCGGGGACGGGGAAAGTATCATACGTATCGAGCATCTGACAAAAGTTTTCCAGGACAAGCGCCGGACTGTTACTGCGGTTAACGATGTTTCTTTCGATGTAAAACGCGGTGAGATTTTCGGCCTTCTCGGTTCGAACGGTGCGGGGAAGAGTACCCTTATCAGGATCCTCACAACCCTGCTCTTCCCAACCTCAGGGAATGCCTTCGTTAACGACTATGACCTCAGGAAGGACCCGGAGAAGATCCGGGCAATAATAGGAGTCTGCCCGCAGAATTACACGAGCGACAACGAGCTGACCGCGTACGACAACCTCGAATTCTATGGGAAACTCGAAAACGTTCCGGATAACCTTCTCCCTGCCCGGATAATGGAACTCCTGGAAATGGCCGGGCTTGCCGATCGTGCAAATATGCCGGTGGGAACGTTTTCGGGGGGGATGAAGCGCAAACTTGAGATTGTCAGGGCATTCTTCCACCATCCGCTCATCCTGTTCGTGGATGAGCCGACCATCGGTCTCGATCCTGAGGCACGCCGCGAAGTCTGGCAACAGATCCTGATGCTCAATGCAGAAAACACGACCATCATTCTCACCACCCACTACATGGACGAGGCGGAAAAACTCTGCGGCAGGATCGCCTTTGTGGAGCGCGGCAGCCTCATAGCTCTCGACAGCATGGAAAATCTCAGGAAACTGATCCCTGCCGGAGATCTCATCGAGCTGAGTGTGGATCGCATGGATCCCCGGGCGCAAGAGGCAATCAAAAATATCAGCCTTGTGAATGCCGTCACTATCGTCGAGCACAGGGTTACGATATCGGCAACGAACGGGAGCCGGGTGATCCCGGCAATCATTGCCGTCTTCGAACAGTACGATATCCCGATCCTCTCGATCTCGATCCGTTCCCCGTCACTTGAGGACATATTCATTTATCTGACCGGCAAGGGTATTGACAACGGAGATGCAGAGGGACAGGCAGCCGGCTCACGCGGGAGGCGGCAACTGTGATGCGGAGTGCCTTTGCTATCTTCAAACGGGATTTCAAGAAATTCCTGAGTAACCCGTTCATCATCATGATGACACTCATGATGCCCATCATGTACCTGGTGATTTTCGGGAACGCGATGGGGGGTGCCATCAGCCATATCCCGGTGGGGGTTGTACAGGAAGTCCCGCCGTACAACGATACCCCGCTCTATACCAGCGCTGTGTACCAGCTGAACCATATTCCCCCAAGCGATCCCACTGAATCCAATGCCAATAAACTCCTGGATGTCACGACGTATACCGATGAGGATCACGCCAAACGCGATCTCGAGAACGGGATTCTCTCTGCCGTGATTGTATTTCCCTCATCCGTTTCGAATGACAATGCTATCCGGCTCTATGTCGACAGTTCTGACTCGATAACACCTCCCCTCGTTGAAGCCGGACTGACCAAAGTCCTGCTTGGACTGGGGGCGACAAATCCTGTTGTTATCGACAAGATCTACGGGAATATCAAATATCTCCAGTTCTTTGGGGTGGGCGTGATCATGATGGCGATTTTCACCTCGACAATGTTCGGCGGCGGAATTGCGCTCATCAGGGACCGGGAGAACGGCATCCACGAAGGGTACCTGGTAACGCCGATCAAACGTTCCAGTATAATTCTCGGGATTATTTCCAGCGGGACCGTACGGGCATTTATTGCGGGGTTTACCATATTCTGGATCGATTTGCTGATTACCGGAATAACCCTGCAGAGTTTCCAGGCATTTTTGCTGGTAATGCTGGTCATTGTTATCGCCTGCCTGGGTGTGACGAGCCTCGTCGTCTCCTTTGCCTCCCGGTTTTCAGCCCAGCAGGAATACGCTTCCGTGATTGCATTCCTCAACCTGATCCTGTTCATGACATCCGGTGCATTCTACCCGGTGATCGGGATGCCGGACTGGCTGCGCTGGATTACCGTCGTCAATCCTGAGTATTACGGGGTGCATGCCCTCCGGAGCATCATCCTCCGGAACCAGGGAATCAATGTGATCGGGATGGATCTCATGGCTCTATCCATCTTCTCCATAATGATGATCATTCTCGGGATCCTGACATTCAGGAGGACGCTGGAATAACAACAGGACACGAGAAACCGGACGCGGCCAATGCCGCAACATCTTTTTCTCCCGGGATCCAGAGGCGCTCCCGTGTCCGGGTAAGAGCCAGGTGCCATACAATCAGGACCGGTAACGATGAAATTCAGCGGGAGAGAATTTTCAATTTTGGAAATCCCCGCGACATCTGAAAAAAGGAAAAATGAGAAGGTCCGGCCGGGTTATGCAGTAGGAATTGAGCTCTTGATCATGTCCTTGACCGGCTGAGGCAGGTTCAGGGCGTCGAGGACCTGCGGAAGCACAGCGGTGATGACCTGTCTGCCCTGCTCGGTTGCGAGGAAATTCTTCAGCATCGAGATCCCGTCCGGAGAGGCAAGGAACGATTTGATCGCATTCTGACCTTCCGGCGTTTTGATATATGCTGCTGCGGCAGCTCCCATTCCACCAAGGTTTCCAAAATCCATGTGCTGTCACTTCGTAAACTGTTGCGGTTGCAGATATTTGCGCCGGAAGTTCTTGAACATGATGGATGGGTTTTCCGAAAAAATCCGTACCCGGAATATTTCCGTTAAACTCGAGCCATGTACGTTGGATAAAACTCTGATACGTCCCCGCAAAAAATAAAAAAAAAGCCCGTCATCTCTCCTTGGCTTCACCCAGCGGGAACGGATCCGGTTCCGGAAAATATGCGGGAAATCCCGTTCCGGATGAGACCCCTTTATATACCCCAAATTCCCGTCAGAAAAAACGACCTCCTAAAAGGCCCCTTCCCGCCCCGATCTCATGCCCGGATGGGGAAACTATCGATCCCAAAATCAAGGGGCGGGAAGGGGCCTCTATTTCTGCAGAAATTCCGATAATTTCCAGCCACCGATTGCCTTAAATCCTGCATAAAACCGTTGAAATTTTTGCTTGTAAAATAATTCGGAATCCGGTACGGGAAAACCGGGAAAAATGGGCAATCCGGGGCCGAATTGAGCCCGGATTGGATGCGGAGGAGGGGCATTCCTGATGGGGGAAAAACGGGGTATACTCACCTGTCCGAACCATCCCGGTCCCGGAATATCCCCGATTTCGTGCTGAAGGAATACCTGCAATTCGTCTTCCCGTATTGCCCCCGTTTTCCCATGAACCGCACACCCAAATGATTAAAAAAAATCACTCAACGCCGCCTTCATGAAAAGGGATGCCAAAGTTCCGGTAGGAACTGTTGTACCTGCTGGTTCCGGTATTTCTGCGCCTTATACAATCCTGCCGGATGCTAAAATTCCGGGCGCGATTGCCAGGAGGCTGCCCGGTAACCCTGAGAGGGGGAAGGAACCGGGCCGGATCATTCACGAGCTGAAGTAGCGGCAGCTTCTCCTCAACAGGCGGCTTGCGGCAGAACAACCTCCCGATTTTTTCATTCATCGCGGGGATCGCCCGGACTCAGGGGAACCGGTTCAGTTCGCCTGAGTCCGGCCCGGGAAACCCGGGAAAAAACCGTTTTCTTTTGTTCCGGGAAGTTCATGGTGGTGGAATCCCTTCGCGGACATGGCCGTACCTATAAATCCCGGGACAAGGCGATATCTCTAAGAATTACGGTTCCAGGGGCACCGGCTATGTCGACAGTACTTGAGGCACAGGACCTTTCGCGTTCGTTCGGGAAGGTGGAGGCAGTGCGCAGCGTGAGTTTTTCCGTGGACGAGGGAGCACTCTTCGGCCTGCTCGGCCCGAACGGCTCCGGGAAGACCACCATGATCAAGATGCTGACCGGGCAGATCCGGCCGACATCCGGGTCCTCCCGGGTGCTGGGCCTTGACCCGGCGACGGATCCCATCGGGGTCAGGACGCGGATCGGGATCATTCCCGAACAGGAAACCCCGCCGAGTTTTCTCACGGCCGAAGAGTACCTGCATTTTGTCGGGGAAGTGAGGAAGATTCCAGGGATCGGGGCAAAGGCAGACTGGTGGTTCGAATTCCTGGAGTTCGATGAAAAAAAGGATGTGCTCTGCAAGGACCTCTCCCGTGGCACCCGGCAGAAACTGATGCTTGCGCAGGCGTTCCTGCACGATCCGGTCCTCGCCCTCATCGATGAGCCCCTGATCAACTTCGACCCCATCATGCAGCAGAAGGTAAAGGAGTTCCTGGCCGGCTACGTGAAGAAGGGAAACACGATCTTCATCTCCACCCATATCCTTGAAATCGCGGAAGAGATCTGCTCCGATGTCGCCATCCTGAACCGGGGGAACCTGCTCCACCATGGAAAGACCGCAGACATTCTCCGGGACGGGCAGCACTTAAACGGGTTCTTCATGGAAAAGGTGGGGCGGGGCTCCCATGCTTGAGCTCTTCCGGGCGATGATGAAGGAGGAGTACCGGCTCCATTCGACCCTTTTCGGCAGCCTGAGTTTCACCCTCTTTCCCGTTATGATCTGCGGGATTGCGTTCATGGGGACGTTCCTCATCCCTCTCCTCCGGGTGGCGGCGCCCTCCCAGGACATCGGCCTCTCGGTCCATTCGATGTTCCTCCTGATGGGGATCATGGTCGGCGCCTTCGGCCTTCTCGGGAAAGAGGTGATGAACCGGAGGTTCGGGCAGGCAAGTCTCCTCTCGTACTCGGCCCGGACGCTTCCTTTGGGCGACCGGTTCATCTTCCTGAACTTCGTCTGCAAGGACACGCTCTATTACTTCCTGCTCTGGGTCTTTCCCTTCTGTCTCGGGTTTGCGATAGCGTCCCCCTTTGTGGGAATTCCCGTCATCGTCCCGCTTCTCCTCCTCCTTTCGACAACGCTCGCCTTCCTGACCGGCCTTTCCTGGGTGTTTTTCCTCTCGTCGGCTTATTCGCGATCAAAAAAATTCCTGATAGGGACGTTCCTTGCACTGATTGCCATCTGGGCGCTGGTCTTCTTTGGTGCCGGGGTAAATCTCGGCCTGTACTTCCCGCCGCTCATGCTCTTCCACGCGTTCTCGCTCCCGCTCCTCGCGGCATGCATCCTCCTTGTTGCAGTCCCGTTCACAATAGCGATCTTCCTCTTCACAACGGAATTCGGGGAGAGCGAGAAGCATTACGTGAGCCGGATCGCCTCCCTGACAAAACGCCTCTCGATGTTCCCGTATCCTCCGCTCGCAGCAAAGGACCTGCTTGACATCTTCCGGAGCGGCGCTGCTATCGGCCAGACAATCTTCTCCTTTCTCCTGCCGCTCGGGATCATCTGGTTCTTCCTCTCGGTCCTCGGGAACAATGTCCCGGAGG
>JBDKRP010000026.1:0-25604 GCA_039683275.1 Methanoregulaceae archaeon
GCTGTACTCAGGGTCGCTCCCACAAGAACATAGGCAACGATGACTAGGAGGAGAATTCCCACAGCCCCCCCGATGAGTTCTCCTATTGCCATAGTTCCACCACCCTTACGTACTGGTGAAGGTTATCGACCGGGAAACTCCATTTGGAAGGACATACTGGAAATACAGATCCTCTCCTTTCCCAAAGGAATTCACAGGAGTGCCGTAAATTTCAAGTGTATCCCCAATTCCCCAGTCCGCATTCTCATCGCCGTTTACATAAAAATTCCATGTTCCTGAAGTAGTGCCACTCCCCAAAGTTAACCGTTCAATGTTGGTAGCAGGACCGGAATATACGTCAGATTTCTTCAATTCTGCATTTGATATTTTATTTGTTCCGACATTTTTCATCCATACTTTCACAATACCCGAGCTACTGCTGGCCCAGTAGGTAGTTATCGCAATATCCGTTCTTATTCTCAAATCGGCATTATGGGTGCTCGTCGAGAATGTCCCCGACATCTGGTATACGACAGGAAAAATTGCGTTGATCAGGACACCTGCAGCTATTACTGCTGTTATGAGGAAAAGGGCCGTGGTGAACGTCTCAGAAGACATTGAATCATATTCGGTCGAGGAGGTTCATAAGTTCATCTGACTTTCCGCTGCCCCGGACAGACTTTTTCTCCTGGAACCCCAGGTCATCGTCCCCTTTTAGCAGTTTCTCTGCAGCGTTCTCCGAAAATACCTCCCCCTGCTGACCCCTGCGTTCCATCAGAACTTCGATCATATCCCGGTCCAGAGAAGTATCATTCGGGGATATGATACGATTCAGTGCATAGAGTTCCGCCACATATTCATCCGGGCTGACTTCATGAGCTTCCCCGAGGTTCTCAGGCATCAACCGGGAGATCTCTTTTACTTCGGAGCAGGATTCCTTGGTAATATATCCTAATGACAGGAATGAATCGAGCATTACCTCCAAGCGGTCGTGACCATATTTTTTGACCGCCTGGCTTGTCCATTTAAAAAGCCGGTATACTTTATGGAGTCGCAGTTTTTCACCGGTTATCGCCTGGTTTCCCGGTTTTGCCAGATCCTTGTCGAGAGTGCCTGGAAGAAGTGGGGAACCCCCCAGTGCAATAGGTGTTAAATCTTCCTTTTGGAGAGGCAGGTTAGCTTTTTCATCATCTTTTTTCCTGTCCATCTCCATCTTGGTTTCTTTTGCATCAAGGGCAGCTTCACGTGCTTCGAGTGCAGATTCTCTTGCCTCAGCCGATTCTGCTGCCGCTTTTGCATCTTCGGTATTTGCTTGGGAAGGTGTACCCGATGCAGCAATGGTAAACGGATTCTCAAGTTCATTCATCCGTTCACGAATATCCATAAGGAGGCGTTTGATAGAAGTCTTTATCAGGTCAACTTCGCGTTCAAGGTTGGCCAGTTTTACTTCCGGGTCATCCGCTGACGCTGATGAGATAATATGATCGACCTGCGACTGACTCACTGCCATGCGTACTAGTTATATCATAATTACCCTTAATAAATATTTCTATCTGCAAATACTCTCCGTACTCGATAAAAACAGAAATTGCTCCGTGATTGCAGCGTTTGTGATTTTAATTATCTATTCAAGGATAAATTTTACCCCATCAGAAGGATTCTCTTCGGAAAATGTTTTTTATGAATGTTGTATTAATTCAATCAACTCTTGAAATGATGGTTCATGTACCTAAACAACATGATCGGAATTTTTTCTCAATCGCTTCGAAAGGGCAATTCTAATTGCGCGTTAGTGATTATAAATCTATATTAGTCTCAAATTTTCTCCTTAAGGGACAGAAAGATCCCTGAAAAGAGAGAAAAAGTCTCCGGTCGGGTCCCATAAGGATCTTTATAGCAGATTCCGGGGAATTCAAGAGTTTTTCAGATGAACCGACATTAGGAAACCTGTAATGGGTGTTCTTTTGGTATGAGTAAGAATACCATTATGAACTGATTTCAGGGTTATCTTGAAGTGGAATACAGGATTTTTCATTTATAAAAGGTACCTTTTTTACGGATTCAAGGATATACACAAACATTGGGGAGAATGGAATGATAGGGGTTGACAAAAGAGAAAAATCAGAATCATCTTCCAATTCCCTATTCAACAATTTGGATCTGGTAATCCGTAAAAATATTAAGCGCATTTTGATTTTTATTCTCGCACTTGTTTTCATTATCACCTTCTCAAATCCGGCAATCTTCCTGAATGACGAATGGGTCACAGTCAACCAATTGAATCAACTTGAGAAGGGACACCAGGTAGTCTTCAATGAGGGAAAGTATGGTGTATTTAAAGACGGTACTCCTGGTCCCTATTTCCTTCAACACAATAATAAACTGGGCTATAGCCTGATGCTGCCCATCTTCTCTCTTCCTGCGTTATCGCTATTTGGCATATTTGGCGACCAGTTTCGTTTATTCGTGATAATGTTATGGTCTGGTCTGGCTATACTGGCATTGCTGCTCATCGGGAAATATTTCCCTGGATATGGAACGATTTCCGGAATCAAATGGACTCATATCGGGGTTCTTGTCGTTCTGTTCCTCACATTCCTCAATATTATTCTCTACAACAGCTGGCCGTTCACAAATGAGACCGCGCCACGCGAGGTAGCGGCGGTGGTATTTACCAATCACATACTGTTTGCTCTCGCCGCAGTTATAATCTATACAATTTATGCAGAGCTTATCAAAGATGAATGGGCCGTTTTATTTTCTGCTTTTGCCACGTTCTGCTGTTCATCATTTCTTTTCTGGGCAGCAAATGCCAAGGATCACATTCTTGTCCTGGTGCTATTTGCCCTCACAGTACTCTTTTTTATCAGATATATTAAAAATGAAAAATATCCTGACCTTGCACTCTCTTTCATTTTTATTGGCCTGACTGCCTGGGCAAGACCCGAAGTGGGCTTCTCGGTATTCTTGTGTTCGTTTGTTTTTATCGCTATTTTCCAGGGACTCCGGATACGAGCTGGTGAAGTCACCCGGACTTTTACTCGTATCCTGTCCCCTGTTCTATTTACCCTTCTTGGTGCGATACCGCTGTTTTTAAACAATTATTTCGTAACCGGAAATCCGCTGAAACTTTCTTTTTATATCTTTGGAGAATCTGCAGTTACTATGCAAAACTCCCTCCTTTCTTCCGGAGGTACGCTTGAACAGAATATGTTTTCTACAATTATTACATCCCTTAGTTATTCGCTTGTGCAGACCTTTAGTTTCTATTCAATCTCTTTTGATACGTATCCCGGGAACCTGGTTCAGGTACTTTTTCTCCCTCAATCGGGTACGATGAGTTTCATTGCCCTATGTCCTCTGCTTATTATTGCAGTGGCCTTAGGCTTCCGGTATTTTCTCCGAACGGATAGCATGTTTGAAGTATCGGAAAAAAATGCAATTGCTTTTCTTGTTTTTATTACGGGCGCTGTTTTCCTTGCCTATAGTAATACTCTTTCGATGCTTGCATTGACAACAGAAGCAGGGATTATTCCGGATCTCAGGTATCTTTCCCCAGCTTACCTTACAATTGATATTATTGCTATGATCCTGCTCTATAAATCCGGAGTCCTCCAAAGTGCAAAAAAGATGCTGGTAAATTCTATTGTTGCCGCAATTATTTGTACACCGGTAATCCCCTATCTTATTCTGTTCGTCATTCCATCTGCGGGAAATTACTACTCGATTACCCGCATATTTATTCTGCTATCTGCGGGTCTTGCTCTTATCGCGTCTATATTTCTCTGCATCCGCAGAAAATCCGAAATGCAGAATACTATCTATGAAAAGATACTGCCGTTATTGATTGTCATGCCCTTTGTCTGGCAGATGTTGATGTTATTTATGTTCTCCCCTGCGAAATTTAATGGATACACCTTCTGGACACCTGCAAGTGAAATTCTGTTCCATTGGTTCGTCTATTGAGCTTTGCATTTTCAGGCTGCAGTATGTATTCTAGGAATGGTTGGAACGGATCACAAGTGTGCTATATGTTTCAAATTGGTACATTGAGTTAGTGAGTTCAAAGATAGATATTCTCAATGAAATAAAGTATCCGGCATCAGTTCAAGGTATCCTGTTTCAAGTGGGCTGTCTTCTGGGTCCTCATGTTCAATATTATAAATAACCGCTTTCAACGAGTACCCAGGGAACTGCCATTATGGAAAATGATTAACACAAAACTGGTATCACAAAAATTAATAAAAAAATGATCCCTATTCCAAGGTATGGGTTATCGTGGGAATTGTTATCTGATTCGCATACTGTACTTTATATCCATCCGGGAAGGTTACGGTAGATAACTCCGGTGAAAAATCCGGAGAGAGAAGGGCCGCGAACCAGTACTGGTCTATTGCTTTCTGGGCCTTTTCAAGCGAAATCTGTGGGGTGGTCATGGTAACCGTCCCATCCGTGACAACAGTTGATGCCAGCGTGGGGATCGTGACATCCATCGAATCACTGCTGAACTTATTCACCGTAACTGTCTTCTGCAGCTCGTTTTCGAGATTATTCTTAAGAATTTCTGACGGGTTCGCAAGGTTGAGATAGACCGCGATGTACTCCGGCATTGAAAGCTCGTACGAGAGGTGAACTTCAGCATTCCCGGTCTTATCCAGCGCAATCGTGAGATCCTGAAGTGTTACTGCCTGTGCGGGAGCTGCCGCAAAAGCAAGAATACACAGGCACCCTGCCATGAGAAATAATATCTTCATACAAATCTCCTACGTGGTTCCCTTTCTGATGTTTTCTCTGCACATACGGTTTCCTTGTCCAGGGTCCCGGGAGTACAGAACTCTCTGTCAGCCTGATAGGGGAGAGTGGGTTGCACCCAATGTAAATTATATTTAACATTAAGTATTAAATAGTTTACCTTGCCTGAAGAAAAACGAACTTTGCTTTCTGTAATTTGCACAAAATAGTATTTCAAAACAAAAGTTTTCCCAGGGATTATACCGGTCTTCCAATGTATCTCTGACAAGCAAAATTCTTGCAGGGTCTTCAGGCTAACCCGTACAGGTTATGAGGCAGAGTGATGAATAGTGTCTGAGAGATATCATGGACCCGGCTTTCTTTTTTGTTACCCTGGCCACCCTTATCGCCGCCCTTCATCTCCATCGTGAGAGACAGGAACTCTCCCGGCTGCGGGCACTGGAGATCCTTCTCGTATGGTTTCTGGTCGTCGCAGTTGGGCTGAATGGAATCGTAACCGGCCTTGCCCAAGTTCTCATGGATTCCCGCCTGACTACGCAGACGGGTGCCCTTCAAGTAAACTACGAAATTGCCGGTGCTAATCTGGCGATAGGTACACTTGGAATCCTTTCCTGCCGGTACCAGGATAATTTCCGTCTGGCGCCTATTTTCGCAAGCCTTATTTTCGGATGGTGCTACGGAATTGGGCGCATCGTGGAACAGTTCGTGCGTGCAGATTTTTCGGTGTACAGTACTGCTCAGATATTCCTCTACCAATTTGGTATGCCGGTTCTTCTCATTGCAATCTGGGCTCTTCAGAAACGGGAAATACGAAAATTATCCGATATACCCTCATCTGCTTGAACGTAATGACTCCCCTTGGAGTTTCTCCCCGATTGCAGAAAGCCTGGTATCCAGATTGCTATTGTCGCCCGGATCATGAGATCCGTCCGGTATCGTACGTGGCGCTGCAATCAGGGCAGAGCATGCGAGGTACGGACTTCTTCAGCTTCCGGGAAGGAAACGGGTAGCCTCCCTCCCAGATATCAATCTCTTTTCTCACAGTATGATCCATGCAGGTACCCATGCCACAGACAATACATACGGCAACGGCATCGCTCACCCTGCCTTCCTTTGCGCAGACATAACATTTCATGCATTTCACTCCCTGTTCCGGAAATACTCCCCGGTGATCATGGCTTTGGTTAATCCTGAACCCCATTAAGGTGAGCATTGTGCCGGAGCCAGGAAAAAAGGATCAATAGTTTTCACACAGGATTTCATAATATGCGACCGGATGATCGCAGACCGGACATGGGTCCGGAGCTTCGTCTCCTTCAACTACATAGCCGCAGTTCCGGCATTTCCAGAAAACCCGGGCCTCTCTCTTGAATATTCGGGATTGCTCAAAATGAGCGAGCAGTTTCCGGTACCTTTTCTCATGGGAAACTTCCACGAGGGCAACCTTCCGGAAGGTTTCCTCCGCCTTGAAAAAACCTTCTTCTTTCGCGATCTCCGCGAAATTCGGGTAGATTGATCCCCATTCAATTTTTTCTCCTTCAGCTGCTGCCCGGAGATTTCCTGCCGTGGTTCCGATAATTCCGGCAGGATATCCCGCTTGTAGCACGGCATCCCCTCCTTCGAGCTGCCGGAAAAAGAGTTTTGCGTGTTCTTTCTCATTTTCTGCAGTCTCAAGAAAGATCGATCCAATCTGTTCGTAGCCTTCTTTCCTGGCAACGCCAGCAAAGAAAATATATCGCATATGGGCCTGGGATTCTCCCGCAAAGGCTGCCAGGAGGTTTTTTTCAGTCCGTGAACCGGTAAGTGCCATCCGCTGTTCTCCTTTTATAGAAAACATATTCGTGTGGAGTGCAAGTAGTTTCCTATGCCCCAGGATAATTCACGATAAAGAAAAGGTTCCCCCTGTGCAGATCTGTTTCCTGGCGGGGATTATATTCTTGGGAAATCCCAATACGTGGCGTTGTTTGATTACCAATGCCTGCTGAGATTTTTCTCTACTGACGCAATATGGTTTTTCAGGACAGAAAACTCTACTTCGGGATCGCCTCTGCGATGAAGAATGGCATCTGCACCAAGATCTTTCATTTTCTGTTCCTGGACTTCATCAAGCCTTCCGGAATAGATTATGATAAATGAAGTACAGCCCTGTTTCCGGATAGCCGTGAGCAGGGTTGCTCCGTCCATACGGGGCATCATATAATCAGAGACAATAATATCGAACCGGGTCGTTCCGGTCATATTGAGAGCATCCATCGCAGACTGGGCTGTGTTGACTTTCCAATGGGGATTTTCTTCAAGTTTCATCCTGACAATGTCCAGAATATCGGGATCGTCATCAATGATGAGTATGTGAACCATCTGCCAGGACCTCCAGGATCACTTATAGTACCAAGAAATCGTGAAAAACTATTAGGCTTTCCATTTTTTCCTGCGGATTTCCCGCTTCAGTATTCCTGTTCCTGAAAAAAATGCCCGCAATCAGGATGCTCTATGGAGGGATTCTTTGGGAATAAAAATCTCAAACCTCGCTCCTTTTCCATAGGTCCCGCTTTCCGTTATCTGAAGTCCTGTCACTGATAAGATTTCCCGCACTATCTGGAGGCTTCCGATCATGTTTTCATCGTTTGCAGGATTGAAGAGAATTTCCTTGTCTTCATTGCGAATACCGACGCCATTATCTTCAATTAGAAGGACGCCCCCGGAATTCCTGCTGCCAAACGAGATCCTGATACGGGTGACCTGGTCACCGTATTTCACTGAATGTTCGAGGAGTTTTTCAATAACGCGCGGGAAAAGGAGGTCCGCATATATCTCATATTCCGGTAATTCGAGGGTTAGCCGGACATTTCCCAGAATCGCGCTTTGGGTAAATGCAGAACAGACCTCACGAATGTTTTGCCACGCCGGTGGCTCGGCTCCCAGATTTTTGTAATCCTTGGTATACTCGATCCTTCCTCGTATGAATTTGACCGCATTCTCCAGTTTTCCGTAGGACGCAAGCAGATCGGAGTCAGTTGAAGATCGCTTCATCCTCCCCAGAATACCAAGGAGTACAGTAATTTTGTTGAGAACATCATGGCGGGTGATACTGGAAAGGAGGTTCAGCTTCCGGTTTGCAGCCATCAGGGCGGCTTCCATACGTACCTGTTCAGTGATATCGTTGCAATGGACCAGGAGGTTCTGGTTCGGCAGCCGTGCCCCACGGATGGAGAGTGTTTTTACCGAACCATCCTTTGCGCGGATATTCAGGTTCAGGTCAAAGGTACTACCGGGGTTCCGGGCTTTTTCAAGAGATTCGTGCCATTTGTGGGTTATCTCTTCCTGGTAAGCAGGATCCGGAAATGCCATCAGGATGAGTTTTTTCCCGTCGCGCAACTCATCAAGGGAATAACCGAGTTTATCGATAAGCTTCGGGTTGACATATTCGACTTTTCCGGGAGGCACAAGAAGCGCAATTCCCACCGGGGCAGATTCTGCAAGGGTCCGGAAAAGAGCTTCGCTTTCCCGCAGCGCAAGTTCCGTCTGTTTCCTGGCGGTTATGTCCCGGACAAAGCAGCATGCAAACTCTTTTCCTTTATATTCGAGGTACCGGAATACGACATCCACAGGAACCCGATCTTCCGTACTCGTTATGATTGAAGTCTCTGCATGAATTGTAGACTCTTCTTTGAGCTGGATCCAGACCTCGTCCCATTTGGACAAGTGATACAGCGGGAATATATCTCCGAAGGAAAGCGAATAGAGGTTTTTATTCTGGTAACCCAGGAGTTCTTCTGCCGCGAGGTTCCCATAGAAGATCCTTGCGTTCCGGTTAATCCAGAGAACCATATCGACTGCATTGTCCATGGCAAACTGGGTATTATGCAACTGGGTTTCGATACGTTCCCGGTTTGCAATCTCCTGGTAGAGCTGGCGGTTGATTTCCCGCAGTTCGGAGAGTCCCGACTGGACACTTTCTTCAAGCGCCTTTTCCGCCCGTTCCAGTTTTACCTGAGCCTCATGGAAATCGGTTATGTTCATTCCGATATACTGGTAACCATCCGGTTCGTTCCGGTCGTTTACCAGCAATCGGACCCTCCATCGCTGCCATTCAACGGACCCTTCTTCCATTACTGCCCGGTATTCGATGGTTGTAACCGGATCTTTCGGGGTTAACTTCTGGATATCCGAAGCTACCCGATCCGTGTCATCCAGAAGGATCAGGGGGCGGAATGCCGTTCCCTGAAGGTCGGTTTTTGTTTTCCCCACAGCACTGCAATAGGTCTCATTGACCTGTGTGATAGTTCCGTCCCGGGTTGTACGGATGATATATTCCATTTCATCGTCCAGGAAAGCTGTTCCGGATAATCCGGAATCCTTGTATGGATCCGGTTCCCTGGCAACGCTTCCGCCGGCCCCGATTACAAAAGCGATTCCCGGCTTTCCATTATTCAGTACGACCGGAACCAGTGACAGGGTTTCGTCAGGACTATTCTTTCCCGGAGATAAACGAAAATCGATCCTCTGTTCATTTCCCCGGAGTGCGCTCTTCAGCATCCTTTCCCTGTCATAGCCTGTAAAGAACGGGATCTGGACCTGCTCGATGGTTTTCCCGATTGCGTGATTGCGGTTTATCCGGAAACGCTGGGAAAATGCATTGTTCATATCCTCGACTTCATAAACCGAATTCAGTATCAGGATGGGAAGATTGGAAAACCTGAGCAGAGATATCGCATGGGCCCGTTCGGCAGCATAGAAGATCTTTGCCGTGCCAACTTTCCGCGAATCAACTCCGCCGCGCATTTGCAAAATATCCAGATATTTCGCGACCGAGTTCCTGTTCATGGCAAGACCGGATGAGATATCTTTGATGCTTGCCCCTTCCGGATGAGTAGACAGAAATGACTGAATCTTAGCTATTTCTTCCTGATATTCTTCCATCCTATTGGTACCTACTATCAAATTCTGGTTCAATCTATATAATACCGTATTATGCTTTGCCAATTTGCATGGCATTTACGAATGTTTATATCAAATTCCGTGGTTTTAGATAATTGCCAAAGCAATAAGCATGGCATAAGGGGCAGAGTGCGAAGGATATCCGGGTCACTCTGACAATGAGGAAATGAGATGATGGCAGTTGTTGGAGAGAACCCGCAAATCCGGTTGACCGGGGCTACGGCAGATTATGCCCCGATCAAAGCCGGGAGATTCGAAGATCTCATGGTCAGGCTCCAGGTCGAGATGAACGAGTACTTCCATTCACCAAGACTCAATACCCAGTATGGGGGGCAGGATTGATTCTATGGCTCCGGTCGCAGGACTGCAGGCAGGCATTCCTTCCTTCAATGAAGAATGCTGCGCGGGAGAAAGTGCACAACCGGTTTTGTGGAAGTGGTGCCTGATGCACCGGATTCTTCTTGAGACCGAAGCACTCGGCAACATGAATACCGGTACCCTGACGGGATGTCCTGTTGTACCGGATGAGGAACAGTAAAAAAAGAAAGGGTGGTTCAGATGGTGATGTTTGAGCAGAAAAAAGAGCCAGAAATGGTAAAAAACGAGAATGGGCAGACGACTGCGGCAGATTGCCGGAATAAAAAATTTGGGAGGGGATAATCCTATGTCATCAGAAGGAGAAACCGGGGGCCAGACGCTGGCCCTGAAGGATCTTACCGGAAACCCGGCGATATTAGGACTTCTTGCATTTGGTATGACGACCATCTTCCTGAATCTCCACAATGCGGGTGCATTTGCACTTGGTTCTGTTGTTTTTGCAACCGGAATATTTTACGGGGGCATTGCCCAAATAATTGCGGGAATCATGGAGTGGAAAAAGAACAACTCTTTCGGAACAACGGCGTTCATATCCTATGGGATGTTCTGGCTTTCCCTGGTGGCGGTTATCCTGATGCCTGCATTGGGAATATCAAAGCCGTTCGGTACTGTTGATTTTGTATCGTTCCTGGCGGTCTGGGGATTATTCTCGTTTGTGATGTTTATAGTCACACTCAGAATGGCCCGATCCATGCAGGTAGTCTTTGGGCTCCTGACGCTGCTCTTCATCCTTCTCATCGTTGGGAACTGGACCCAGAACCTGGCTATCCTGCAGATTGCCGGAATTGAAGGGATCATCTGCGGCCTCTCCGCGATGTACACCGGGCTTGGGCAGCTTATGAATGAAGTATACAAGGAAAAGGTCATCAATCTCGGGTGATTGAGATGGTGGAATTAAAAGATTTTAACCAGATGTTTGAGGTAAATCCACTGGCCCACGCAGTAGTCGATAAAGACCTCAAGATCGTAGCATTGAACGATTCGTTCTGCAAACTGGTCGGATACGGACGGGATCGTCTGATGGGCATGGTCTTTACTGACTTTGCCAACAAGAACATGGTCAAGTATGTGAAAAATTCCGGCGGATCGCTCCAGGATGCGCTCAACCAGAAGATAAAAACCGTCGGAGAGAGTACATTTGACACCCCCTCGGGGATCCATGCGGTTATCCGGACAAACATCCCCATCTTTGGGGATGATGGGGAACTCAGGTACATTTACGTAACCTATAATGAGGTCACGAAGATTGTCAAGAACCAGGAGTACATGGCAAAAGAGATTGACGAGCTGTCCCGGGTTTACTCAATAATGGCATCCGGCGATCTCACGCCAAGATATGAAATCACGAGACCCGATGCTGACACGCAGGCAACCTATGAGCAGATCATCAAGCTGCGGGATGCTGTCCGGGGCATCGTCATTAATCTTGAGAATAATATCGGGGATGTCAACCACCGTATGCAGTCCATGGTCAACGGTGCGGAGAATGCGACCCGCAGTATTGAGGATGCATCCAAAGGAGTCCAGCAGATCGCAAAGAATGCAACAAAAGTGAGCGAACTTGCTGAGAAATCCTCTCAGGGTGTCGACCAGATCCAGAAAGCCATGCAGGACATGAGCGCTGCGGTCGAAGAAATTACTTCCAGTATGGAATCAGTTTCTGTACTCTCAAAAGAGACCAACGATCTCTCGCAGAACGGCGCAAAACTCGCCGGGAACGCTGAGAAGAGCATGGGTGAAATCTCCACATCGTCTGCCCACGTCTCTGAAATTGTTGCCGATGTTGAGAAGCAGATGGGAGAGATCTCAAAGATCGTTGTCCTTATCCGGGAGCTGGCAAACCAGACCAACCTCCTTGCCCTGAATGCCGCAATTGAGGCTGCCCGTGCAGGGGATGCCGGTCGCGGATTTGCGGTTGTTGCAACGGAAGTAAAATCCCTTGCCCAGGAATCGAGGAACTCGGCAGAACGGATTGAGGAGATGATCACGAACCTCAAGAAGAGCACCCAGAATGCTTCCACAGCAATGGTTGAATCAAAGACCATCGTTGACCAGGGCTCTCGTATGGTGACGGAAACCCTCCAGTCATTCAACAAGATAGCTGCCGCCGTGGAAAAAGTTGCAAAAAGTGCATCTGAGGTGGCTGCGGCAACCGAGGAACAGGCAGCGACCACGGAAGAGATCACGGCGAGCGTCCATGAAGTCGCAAACCTTGTGGAACAGACGGCAAAGGAGTCCGGAGATGCAGCAGCGGCATCTGAAGAGGCTTCCGCAGCAATCGATGAGATCTCCACCATGATCCATGCCGTGAATACTTCCGCAGTTGAAGCGATGGAAGCGAACAAGAAATTCAAGGTGGAATAACGAGGCTGGTGCCCATGGCTGCACGAGCTGAAACACCGGCCGGGCAGAAAGCCCAGTCCGATGCCGGAGAGAAAAGGCAGGGTAACATCCAGGTGGTTGAGTTCGCGTTAGGGAAGGAACTCTTCGCAATCGACCTCTTCGATGTGAAAGAAGTGGTCGAGTACACCACCATCACCAAACTGCCAAATGTACCCCAGTACGTAAAAGGCATCATCGACTTGAGGGGGGAGATAACCACCATTATCGATCTCAAGCAACGCCTGAACATAACCGATATCAGTACAGCGTCCGCCGAATCGTCCCGAATCATCGTCCTGGACGACAAGATTACCAGATCCAAGATCGGGATTCTGGTCGACGATGTGACCTCAGTATCTACGTTCGAGGCTAATCAGGTGGATTATACCTCTGCAAACGTGACCAAGGATGATTCGGCAATTATCGGGATCATCAAGCGGAAGATCAAAGTGAAAGACAAGGAGAAGAACGAGCTGATCATCTGGATCGATATCACGAAACTCCTGTCTGACATCGATGAAGGATTGAGCGCATAAGCCGGAGGAGACCATGATCCGGGCACTCTACGTTGACGATGAACCGGATCTCCTCACTGTCGGAGAGATCTTTCTCGAACGTTCCGGAGGAGTGCAGGTAGATACAGCACATTCCGCCGAGCGGGCGCTTGAGATGCTCGAGACCACCCGGTATGATGTGGTGATATCTGATTATCAGATGCCAAAAACAGATGGAATTGCCCTCTTAAAACGGATCTGCCGGGAGTATGGAGAGATCCCGTTCATCCTTTTTACCGGAAAAGGGCGTGAGGAAGTAGTGATCGAAGCGATCAACAACGGAGCTGCATTCTATCTCCAGAAGGGCGGAAATCCGGAGCTGCAGTTTGCAGAACTTGCGACCATGATCCAGCGGGCAGCCAGCCATAGCCGGATGGAAGAGCAATTGCTGTTTGCCCAGTTCTGCATGCAACGGGCGTCTGAAGAGATCTACTGGATCGGAATGGACGGATCCTTGCAGTATGTGAACGATGCTGCCTGTAAATCTCTTGGTTATTCCCGGGAAGAACTTCAGGAAATGACTATTTTTGATATCGATCCCGACTTCTCCAGAGAGAGATGGGATGCCGCAATTGAGGGTATCAAAAAAACCGGGATCTCCCACATCAGGACACATTATGTAACCAAGAGGGGCGTGCTCATTCCTGTGGAGGTCGTAGCCAATCTTATTGGATATGGGCGCAAGACCCGTATTTGTACCTTCTGCAAGAAAATATCCCCGGATACCTGTCTGGAAAATGCCATTATCCGGGAAAATCTGGTTGTGGATACCACCCGCAATGCAGTAATCAACAGTGTCACCAGTGCACGTGCCTTCCTCAAACTCGCCCGGAATCATACGCAGGATCCGGGGATTCTGGATTATCTCCTGCGAAGCGATGCAGCGCTCTCACGGGCATCAGCGAGCCTTCTCGATGAACAGCAATATCGGGAAATTGGAAAAAAACAGCCCGTCTGGCAGGATTTGAAAAAGATAGTTTCTGAAGGGATTCTCACAAGCCGGAAAGAAAACGTACGGTGTTCTATTGCAGGGGATGGCTGCGAGATCTATGCAGATCCCGAATTGCCCCTTGTATTCCGGAATCTTCTGCAGACAATCTGCAGGATCCAGAAAGATTCTTCCTGTGTCACCCTCCGCCTGGAAGAGGACTTGACCGGTCTCACGATTTTCATCGAAAGCCCGGGAACAGGTGTTCCAGCTTATGAAAAAGAGGCCATCTTTGAGCCAGGCTATTTGAGCATCTCGGATCCCGGTCTCTTTATGGTCCGTGAAATCCTTGGAGTGACCGGGATTAAAATACGGGAGACCGGCGAATCTGGCATAGGTATACGATTTGAGATTAACATGCCATCCGGAATATTCAGGAAAGGTAATTCCGGAGTATTGCCAGGACCGGCGATCCGGGAGCCGGCAGCATAATAAAATTTAGCCATAAACGATCCGATTTAGTTAAAGGATCCATTGAAAGTTTCCTCGGATTCAGATATGGAAAGATATTTCCGATTTATTTTTGATGTGATTATTTGTCTCATCTTATATAATGAGATACTCCACAAATAATATTCCCTGATCTGGATTCCCTTGGGATAACCGTTTCACTTCGAATTTCTCCGAAAAATCTTTATGATTCTAACCAACTTGACAATTTTGCAATGTATCAGATCAATTAATATCCTAACAAAGAATGACAAAATTTTTGGAAAAATTTTAATGAATTGTTCAGAATTTCCCGACATAATCCTTGGGAACACGAATGTCCAGGGTATATGAATCGATGTATCTTGACGTTATTACAAAATAGTAGGAATGGTTTCCCTCGTAAAAATTCTCTGTCCATGGACGGGGATCCAAAGAGATGTCATATGTTTCTGTCTTAGTTTTCCCGGTAACCGGATCTGCAAAAGTTTTTGTATACTGTATCGTGTTCGTCCATAATGAAAGATCTATTCCCCCCGGGGGTGTTATCACCCGGACTATCCGATTGGGATCGTTGTAATCCATTACCGAGATGGAAAACTGTGGGTTCACTCCAGATTGTGTCGTGGATCTTTCACTATCTGTTTTTCTGGTAGTTGCATTGGATGTTCTCTTAGTCGGAGTAACACTTACATCGATAGTAGTCCCGGTCGTTGTTTTGGATCCACTTTGCCCCATTGCGGGCTCGATCGTATATTCTAATTCCCAATACGGAAATGGGATATTGATAACATCCGTTGTCCCACTGTACTTGCCTTTAATTGTAGCATAAGTAATCATCGCGCGGGTCTGATTCGTGCTGTTCTGCGCTGGCTGTCGGGGGGTATACTGGGTAAGGTTGACCTGGTATTGTGCCGGATTTACAAAACCAACCGATTGGGAATTCCCGCTCCAGGTTGGGGCTGGCGTTGGGGTAGGGATCTCGGTTGTAGGAAAGGGGGTCGTAATCGTAGGCACTTCAGATACCGCAGGTTGCACCGTAACCGTTGGTACTGGTGTTGGAGAAAGTACGGATATTCCAGTATTAAGTGGCTTACCGGTAATCATGGGTTTCACCACTACTGCCAGCACGAGGATTATCACAAGTGCAAGGACAACATATCGAATATCCCGTGCATTCATGGTATTTTATCATGGGTCAGGAAAGATTAAAAACTGTCGGCTTCTGTTAAGCGAATGATCGCCTCTTACGTATGCTTGCTCATAAAACAGAAAGGCATTTTTCCATATTATGAATGAATCTTAGTGAATTATACGTTGCGCATATGAGAATCTATTTATAGTAATCAGCCCTTTTAGACGTGTAGGAACATTGGCAGATGACCAATGTTCACTAGCTAGTGAAAAGGTGAAATGATGAAACGCATCATGAGAAAAGATGATGGGTTCACCGGCCTTGAAGCTGCGATTGTCTTAATCGCGTTCGTGGTTGTAGCGGCGGTGTTCTCGTACGTAGTACTTGGCGCGGGTTTCTTTACAACCCAGAAGAGCCAGCAGGTGGTTCACTCCTCTGTGTCACAGGCAAGTTCCACGATGGAATTGTCAGGTCCGGTAAATGTCCAGGCCAAAAGTGCTGATACTGTTGCCAATGTGAGTTTCTATCTCCAACTTGCAGCTGGTGGGACCTCCGTTGATCTCACAAAAGTGACATATACGGCTTCGACGATTTATAACCAATCCACCTTTACGGATACTTCCGGGGAAGTAAACAGGACGTGGGTATCCACAAATACCACACCGAATCTGCTCGATCTGAACCAGATGGTCCTTGTAACGATTGATATTAGCTCTATTAATGTCAGGCCCAGTGACAAGTTTGTTATTGAAGTGAAACCGGCCACCGGAGCTGCACTTCCGATCTCAAAGACTGCTCCCGCCGCATTAACTACCGATAAATGGTATGAGGTTTACTGAGGTGGATATCATGACATCCAGAAAGAATGACAATGCATTTACCGGTCTCGAAGCGGCTATCGTTTTAATTGCATTCGTAGTCGTGGCGGCAGTGTTTTCGTACGTAGTGCTTGGCGCAGGGTTCTTCACGACCCAGAAGAGTCAGCAAGTTGTCCAGACCAGTATGCAGCAGGCAAGTTCCAGTCTTGAAGTTGTAGGTAATGTCTATGGTATGGGAAACAGCTCTGCCAATATCGGATACCTTCAATTCACAGTAGGTAACACGGCCGGAGGAACTGCACTCGACGTATCCAAGATGGTAGTCAGCTATCAGGATGCGACAACACGTTGGGCTAACCTGACTTTCAATGCCTCGAACGCCACACCGGGTGACACGGTTAAGAGTAAACAGATTTGGGGTATCAATAGGACTATCAATGATGTCGGCACTCCAAATCTCCTCCTCGAACCGGGTGAACAGATGATTCTCGTCGTAGGGATTCCGCCAAGTGCGATACCGAACGAGCAGATCACCGTGAACCTGCAGCCCTCAATCGGCGCAGTATTCCAGATCAAGAGGACGATCCCGGCAGCAATCAACGATGTGAATATTATCTACTAACTTTTTTTCGAACCATTAATCCACATTCTAGTGTTTCATCTTGTCAAAATTCCTCAATGAGATTTCTCAATCTTACTTTGGATAAGCACTTTCTCTGTCTTGTTGCTATAAGATCCTTCACGCCGTCATCCAATGACGCAACTCTGTTAAAATCCAATTTCTTTCCCTGGTGGACAATAATCCGTACAAAGGGATATGACAACCGGGAACAGAGATATTTCAGAGATCTGATACTACCAGGAGCAGGATACATAATGACCGAATCGGTTGGGAACAGTGAGAGCATTCTTCTCGTGATGGGGTGCCCGGAGGTTCCGGTCCAGAACGCGATCGCGACGTACCTGGGAAATGCGTTCCGGAAAGCAGGTGAGCGGGTAATCGTGGCAGGGAACCCTTCTGTAATACAGCTCATCAAAGCAGCAGATCCTGAAGGGTACTACCTGAATGACTTCGTAATCCTTGATAGAGCTGTTGAGGAAATCGCGGAGAAGAAACGATCTGCAAAAATCACGATCGTATTTGCCCACAATGATGCGGGAATTTCCTATATAGCAACGATGCGACATCTCCTTCCCGAAACCCGCCTTGTTGCAATTGTCTTTGGGAGGAATGCAGAGGAACTTGCAGAAACTATTGGGTTTCCCTGTGAAAAAGTTGTTGAGAAGGCCGTGCACAATCCGGTCCTGCTGATCCGGAAGGTGCGGGGGGTGTTTGGATGGGATGCATAGATCAGCTCCCGTACGAAGTCATTCTTTCGGGGACTTCCTTTAAAGAGGCCCGTGAATATGTGGAAAAAAACATTCCGGAAGTGTATCATGTCGATCCCGGTTTCAAAGTATTTGATGAGTACATTATCGGAGTTCCACCGGTTGCAATCGGCCTGGATGGAAATATCGTGTATTTCCCTTACACAAAACCCTGTCATGGCACATTCCTCCTGAAAGTCGAGAATCCGGATGAAGCGGCCCGTTTACGCCGGCTCAAACTGCACCGGAAAAAGTAACTTCCTGTCAGAAATCTGCAGAAAAACAGTATGGTGATACTTTGGCATCCCGATGGATCATACGGTATTCAGAAATATTTCTTAAATCTGACCCGGTGCGGAGAAAATGGGAGAATACCCTTCTTGATAACATTCTTGCCGTCCAGCCCGGATGTACCGGCTGGACTGAACGCGGCCGCCTCTGGATCGAAGGAGATGTTGATCCTGATCGTCTCAGGAAAGTTTTTGGAATCGTGTCGTTCTCCCGGGTTGAAATTCACCCGCTTGCCGATCTTCCGGAAGCGATCCTCGTGTACGCAGGAGAGCACGGAATAGCCACAGCAAAAAGTTTTGCAATACGGGTGAAACGGGTTGGGAAACACGACTTCAATTCCCAGGATAAGGCCCGGGATCTTGGTTCAATAGTGTGGGAAGCATTTCCTCACCTACGGGTCGATCTGGAAGATCCGGATAAGGAACTCTTTGTCCAGATCCGTGACGAAACCTGTTATCTCTACGATGCCGTAGAGAAAGGGGCCGGAGGGATTCCCCTGGGTGTCGAAGGAACTCTTGTAGCACTGGTATCCGGAGGAATCGATTCTCCGGTCGCGGCATATATGATGATGAAGAGAGGATGCAGGATCATTCCCTTGTATGTCCGGCTCCGGTCGTATCTTGATGAATCCAACAGGGAACGGGCAAAAATTGTTGTTGAAACACTACGGGAGTACCAGCCGGATATTGAACTCGTAGTTGTTGAAGATGATTATCTGAAATCTGCAAAAACGCTCCTTGCGAAAAAGCATCTCGACAAACTGACCTGTATTTTCTGCAAACGCCGTATGTATCGCATTGCAGAAGCAGTTGCCGCGAAAAACGATGCAAAGGGTATTGTGACCGGGGAGTCCCTTGGTCAGGTTGCAAGCCAAACCCTGGACAATCTCCTTGTCCTTACCGAGGCTGCAACGATTCCTCTCTACCGGCCGCTTATCGGATTTGACAAGGAAGAAACAATGAAGATTGCCCGGGAGATCGGGACATTCAAACCTTCCACGGTACATGCAGGTGGGTGCAAAGCCGTCCCGAAACCCCCGGCTACCCGGGCAAAATTACTGCAAATCCGGAATCTGGAAGAGGAACTTGGTCCGGAGATACACCGACTCCCCTCCATCTGACAGGTTTTTAGGAAAACTGTGCATCTTTCCTGAACCAGCATTTTTTGTTTATAATTGGGAGACATCAAATAAATCCCTGTCATTACAAGATATCTGAGTTGTTTCCCAAAGGATGGCCCCGCTTTGGAATATCCTCTGTAATTCTTCACAACGAATATCTGACCGACTCCCGGATTTTCTCTCATCAGGAGAACTATTCTTAAAAGGGATTACGTGGTAATGAATAACTATCCAGTTGGACTTGCGTGAAACCCATGAAGACCCTCATCCTTGCCGGGGGAAGCGGGACCCGTCTTTTCCCGCTCAGCAGGAAACATTTCCCCAAACAGTTCATAAAAATTCTGGGGGACCAGTCGTTCTTTCAGGAAGCGGTCCTGCGTGCGGGCAAGTTTTCCCTGCCCGAAGAGGTCTATGTTGTAACCAGTAAGGATCACTATTTCCTGGTCAGTGACCAGCTGGAAGAGCTGGGTATCCCCGCCCATATTCTGATTGAACCGGAACCACGCAATACCCTTCCGGCAATTTATTTCGGCCTCCTGGAGATAGCTAAGGATCATGGCCAGTCCCGGGTCGGAATCTTTCCTTCCGACCATATGATTGAGATGAATGAAGGATTCAGGAAGGCAATCGAAGACGGTATCGAACTTGCCAAAACTCACCTGGTTATTTTTGGCGTTACTCCTGACAAACCTCACACCGGGTACGGATATATTAAACCCGGGCAACCTTGCCATGGGGGTTTCCTGGTTGAACGGTTTGTCGAAAAACCCAGCCTGCAGACTGCAGAAATGTACCTGCGCGAAAAATATCTCTGGAATAGCGGGATGTTTCTTTTCGATACTGAAATTTTCTTCAGCGAATGCCGGGCACTCGTACCGGATCTGGAAGTGGCGTTCCAAAGTCCCGTGGAGGAGGCGTATGCAAAAGTTCCTGCAATATCAATAGATTACGGGATCATGGAAAAAACCGGGCGGGCCGCAGTCATTCCTCTCACGACCTCCTGGAGTGATGTCGGGAATTTTAATGCACTTCACTCCGTTATGAAACGGACGCCGGAGAATAATGCGATCCTTGGGAAATATGTCGGAATCGACTCCTCAAATAACCTTATTATAGGGGACCGGCTCATTGCGACTGCTGATGTTCACGATATGGCGATAGTCGAGACAAAGGACGCTGTTCTTATCTGCCCACGTTCCAGCGGCGAAAAAGTAAAAGATCTCGTGGGGATTTTGAAAGCTAACGGGGAAGAGTGTGTCGACTGGCACACGAAAGTCCACAGGCCGTGGGGCGCATTCACTACCCTGGAAGACGGAAAAACATACCGTATCAAACGAATCACGGTCAGGCCTGATCATCGCCTCAGCCTTCAGATGCATTATCACCGATCAGAGCACTGGGTTGTGGTAAGCGGGACTGCAAAAGTTACTGTAGGAGACCGGGTATCTCTTGTACGTCAGGGAGAGAGTACCTATGTTCCTGCAGGAATTATTCACCGTCTTGAAAATCCGGGAAAGATACCTCTTGAGGTTATCGAAGTCCAGATTGGTGAGCATCTGAGCGAAGGGGATATTGTACGCTTTGAAGACGATTTTAAACGGGATGGACAAGGAAATCCGGAAATATAACAATTTGTTTGCATAATTGGACAGATCCTGTGCGGACGGCAGTTCTAACAATCCTGCCTGAATTGCTACCTGCCTGATTCCGGACCGGTGCTCTCATCCTTTCACGGATACCCTTTTTAGGAAAATACGGGAAATACTACTCACCAATATGCTGAACAGGAATTTTTCTCCTGGCGGGGATTTCTCACCGTCTCAGGAGGGGGCATTGATGATTTATGCTTGAATTGAAATTTATCCGATCAAACCCGGAGATTGTCCAGGCAGATCTCACAAAAAGGGGAGAAACAGAGAAACTGGAATGGATTGACGATCTCCTGAAAAAAGACAAAAAAATCCGGGAGCTCACGATAGAAGTTGACAGGTTGCGGAACCGGCGCAATGTTATCTCCCGTGAGATCAGTGCAATGAAAAAAGCGGGAAAAGACGCGGGGGATCTCCAGAAAGAAGCTGCCCTCATTCCCGCACGAATCCGGGAAGCGGAAATAGAAGTTGAAGCCATCCGGGAGAGGATCCAGTTTTACCAGATGCGCCTCCCGAACATCCTGCATGAGAGTGTTCCCGTTGGAAAAGACGACACCGAGAATGTCGAGATTAAACGATGGGGTGAGCCCCGACAATTTGGTTTCGAACTGAAAAATCACGGTTCGCTTGCAGTAGAAAAAGGCTGGGCTGATTTTGAACGTGCTGCAAAGATCTCAGGAGCAGGATTTTACTTCCTGAAGGGACGGCTTGTCCTCCTTGATATGGCGCTCCAGCGTTTTGCAATGGATCTTCTGGTCGAGCGGGGGTACACCCCTGTAACTCCCCCGTACATGATGAACCGGGCGGCGTATGAAGGAGTTACCGATCTTGCGGATTTTGAAAAGGTAATGTACAAGATCGATGGAGAAGATGAGTATCTCATTGCGACCAGCGAACACCCCCTGGCGGGAATGTTCTCCGGAGAAATTTTTGAAGAAAAAGATCTTCCCCTCAAATTCGCCGGAATGAGTCCCTGCTTCCGGCGCGAGATCGGAGCGCATGGTCTTGACACAAAAGGTCTCTTCCGGGTTCACCAGTTCAATAAAATCGAGCAATTCGTTTTCTGTGTCCCGGAACAGTCATGGGCCTTCCATGAAGAACTCCTCGCAAATGCCGAAGAGGTTTTCCAGAAACTTGGTCTTCCCTATCGGGTTGTGTCCATCTGTACCGGGGATATCGGTACCGTTGCCGCCAAAAAATATGATATCGAGGTCTGGATGCCCCGGGAGTCGATGTACCGTGAAGCAGTTTCCTGTTCGAACTGCACGGCATACCAGAGTGTCCGGCTCAACATCAAGGTTCGTGATCCTAAAGAATTTGAGACGAAACGGTATCTCCACACCCTCAACAGCACGGCAATTGCAACTTCCCGTGCTATCCGTGCCATTCTCGAAAATTACCAGCAGGAAGACGGTTCGGTAGAGATCCCGAAAGTTCTCCGACCTTATATGAACGGCAGCGAAGTGCTCTGATCGAGTCGGATCAAATTCTTCCTCCTTTTCTGCAACCGGGAAGGCGTTGCTCTGGTAGACCCCTCAAATCCCGGTGTTTTAAAAAAAGAATATCGGATATCTCTGTGGAATTGAATAGCGTATCTTCTGGATATTTCTCCCGGATTTCCAAAAGGAAACCGGGACTTATCGCCAGGTACTTCCCGATTTATCCCCAGGTATCCCGGCATGATTTTCCAGTTTGCTCCTTCAGTCAGATAATGGATTCCGTAAGCCAATACGGCTCAGAATATCTTCTAAATCAGCCCTGATCTTCAGATCCAGTTTCAACAGAACTGCGAAATACAGGATTGTTCCTGCAATCAGGAATCCAAGAAGGATAAGAACATGACTGATGGGGAGTATCATCCTCAATGCGAGGAGGATTATGCCCATTGCTCCTGAAGCAACCAGAATATTTTTTATTGAAGGGAAATTCAGTTTCAACCGGATGTGGCTTGAAAGAATACGATATGTAATAATCGCATTGATGCAGACCGCAATTGTTCCTGCAAGAGCAGCACCGACAATGCCAAAAAAGGGGATCAGCACGATATCCAGCAAAATATTGATTACAATGGCAATTCCCATCGCAGCGCAGGACGCTTTTGGCTTATTAATGGCGTTAAGAGACATTGTCTGGAGATACAGAAAGGTATTGGCGATTTGGAAGACAAGAAGGATCCAGAGTGAAAAAGTACCTTTTTCAAATGACTCTCCATATACATAATAGAGAATCCTGTCTCCCAGGATCCAACCGCCGATGCAGGTAGGTATAGCGAGAATAAAGGAATAGGTAAATGCCTGGGTCAGGTTATTTTCAATAGTTTCGTAGAGCCCGTTGGCATACCAGTTGCTGATTTTTGGATAGAGGACTGTATACATAGTCAACGTAAAGAAGGTTGCAATTGTCGTTAGCTGGAATGTTGTTTTATAGATCCCTACGTCAGATGTGCTCAAAAAATATGCAAGGATAATGGTATCTGCATTCGAGAACAGAAGTAAACCCCCGCTCATCAGGAAAATCCAGAAAGAATATTTCAGAAGATCTTTCCCGTGTTCAAGGGAAAACCGGGTCAATTTTAATTTCAGGAAATGCCAGTTCAGGACTCCTGCAGCACCAAGTCCCAGGATTACCCCTCCGGCAAGACCTGCAAAACCAAAACCTACAATGACAAGGGATACCTGAATACCGATTTTCAAAAGGTTATTGAGAAGACTGATGGATTGTTGTTTGGCAATCATGCCTGACCCGTACGTTCCATTTGATGTAATTGAATACCCCATGCCGGCTACCAATGCAATAACAAGGAATGGGACTATTTCCAGGGATTTTGTCAATCCGAAAAACGGTAAAGCAAGATAAACGACACAGATAATGAGAACCAGGGAGACACATCGGAATGCAACGTACGCCGTGTAATACTCTTCGCGATCTTTTCCTTCGCTGATTTTCTTAACCGCAGAAAGTCCAAGGCCGGCATCCGAAAGCATATCGAAAAGGGAAAAGTATGCGAAAAATATGTAATATACTCCCAGGATTTCCGCTCCAAGAAAATGAGCGAAAAATATCGTGGAGAAAAAGCCGGCAAATGTCAAACCTGCGGTAGAAAAAAAAGTAATGAGAGTTTGTCTTTGAAAGGTTGGGAGATTTACTACCCGGGAAATGATCGACACTCAAAAATCACATGATCTTATGGGGTGCGGACGGAAATATTAATTATCGGTCCATTCCGCAGTAGCCGTGAGGGATAACAACCCTGAAAAATCTATATTCTTCTGTGATCGACACACAATTGCTTCGTTCTGAATTCTCCTGTCAGATATCCCCCACGCTTATTAATCTCAGGTACAGACCTGATCTGCATGGGTCATTTCCGGTGCGGAGACGTGATTCTTGCATCCGTATCCATATCCCGGTCTGACGTTCCCAAAACGCGGCCTGCTATAATTCTCGGTTCGGATGGAGATGGCAACCTTATTGCATGTCCGGTATCGCACAAACCCTCTTTTGATTCTACGAGCGTGCCGTTGTCCCTTGACGATTTCCGGGAAGGCGGACTTGATCTCTTCAGCGAAAGCTATATCCTTGTGGCCCACCCGGTAAAGATCCGGTCCCGCGATATTAAAGGAAAAAAAGGCAGGCTCAACGAAGAGTTCTTAATTCAGATAAAGCCCCTGGTGACTGAAACTGACCAAAACGTTCAGCAGAATGGCGAAAAGACCAAAAAGAGAAAAAATCGCGGGAACTGACGTTCAATATCCTCCGGAAGACCTGGTTTTGCAAACCCTCCACATAATTTTCTATGAGGAAAACGCGGAATCCTGGATGGAAGGACGCAGGGTTCAGCCATACTCACCAGAATTTATTATCCGACCGCTTTCTTCTTCCGCAGAAGCCGGTTATACGTGATCGCGAACCGGTGTGCCTCGTCCCGGATCTCCTGCAGGTATTTCAGTGCCGTACTTTTCCGGTCCAGTTTCAGCGGCAGCATCTCCCCGGGAACATAGACATCTTCTTCCCGTTTTGCGAGAGCAATGACCGAAACTTTTGTTCCGGTTTCGTCCAGTGCCCCAAGAGCGGCATCGAGCTGCCCTTTTCCCCCGTCTATCACGATGAGATCCGGGAGATCGCCATTCTCATCTTTCAGTCTTCCATACCGCCGCTTTACGACTTCAGCGATTGACTGGAAATCATCGATTCCTTCCACGGTTTTTATCCGGAACCTGCGGTAGTGCTTCTTATCCGGGACACCGCTGCGGAACTGCACCATCGCACCCACCATGGATGTTCCTGCAAGATGCGAGATATCAAAACATTCGATCACGCGGGGAACCCGTGATAATCCGAGCGCCTTCCCGAGCTCCTCCGCTTTCGCGATCTCACCAAAAACGGTCTTCTCCAGGTTTTTCTTCACAAGGTCAAGAAGGTACTTTTTCTCACCCCGTTGCGGAACCGTGATCTGGACTGATTTCCCGGCCCGGGATCGAATAACCTCGGGAAGCGCAGGATCGATCTCCTGGGGGAGGAGGATCTCATCGGGAACCTGATTTTCCCCATAATACTGGAGAAGGAATTCCTCAAAGAAATCCGGACCGCCTCCAAAATTAAATTCCTCTTTTTCAACCAGTCTGCCCCGCCAGATCTTAAAGACCATCAGGTGAACTTCGTTTCCAGCGGTCACGTAATGGACAGCGTCCTGGTCATACCGCTTCTCATGCTCAACGTGCTGCCTGGTGATAAGATGTTCAATAGCTGCTATCCTGTCCCGTACCTCCAGTGCTTTTTCAAACTCCTGTTTTTCAGACCAGGTCCTCATCTCTTCCCGAAGA
>JBDKRP010000027.1:0-18340 GCA_039683275.1 Methanoregulaceae archaeon
CCGCCCTTATCGCCGCCTTCCGGACCAAGGTCGATGATGTAATCCGCTGACTTGATCACGTCAAGGTTGTGCTCGATCACGACGACGGTGTTTCCCATCGCGACCAGGTCGTCCAGGACCCGGATGAGTTTCTTCACGTCGTGGAAGTGGAGGCCGGTGGTCGGTTCGTCCAGGAGGTAGAGGGTTTTCCCGGTCGCCCGCTTTGCAAGTTCCCTGGTCAGCTTGATCCGCTGGGCTTCGCCCCCGGAGAGCGTGGTCGAGCTCTGCCCGAGCTTGATATAATCGAGGCCGACCCGGGAGAGCGTCTCAAGTTTCGTACGGATGGAGGGGATGTTCTCAAAGAACGCAAGCGCCTCCTCGACGCTCATGTCAAGGACGTCGGCAATCGATTTCCCCTTGTACTTCACCTCCAGCGTCTCCCGGTTGTACCGCTTCCCCTTGCATTCCTCGCAATCGATGAAGACATCGGGAAGGAAGTTCATCTCGATCTTGATGACCCCGTCGCCCTGGCAGGCTTCGCATCGTCCGCCTTTTACGTTGAACGAGAACCTTCCCGGTGCGTAGCCTTTGGCCTTTGCCTCCTTCAGCCCGGCAAAGAGGCTCCGGATCTCGTCAAAGACTTTCGTGTACGTCGCAGGGTTGGACCGGGGCGTGCGGCCGATCGGGCTCTGGTCGATAACAATCACCTTGTCGATCCCGCCCTCTATCTTCAGGCTCTTGTGCTTCCCGGAATTCGCCTTCGCTTTGTACACTTTCTCCTGCATGGCAGGATACAGCGTATCGTAGATGAGGGTCGACTTCCCGCTTCCCGACACCCCGGTGACGACCGTGAAGACCCCGACCGGAATTGCAGCCGAGATATTTTTCAGGTTGTTCTCTTTGCACCCGGTGATCGTGATGAACTGGTCGGACTTCCTGCGTTTCTTCGGGACGTCGATGATCATCTTCCGGGAAAGGTACTGCCCGGTCAGGGACTCCTGGTTTGCAGAAATCTCTTCCGGTGTCCCTTCCGCAACCACATAACCGCCATGCAGCCCGGCGCCCGGGCCCATATCGATCACGTGGTCTGCCGCAAGGATGGTCTCCTCGTCGTGCTCAACCACGATCAGCGTATTCCCGATATCCCTGAGGGTGCAGAGCGTCTCGATCAGTTTCCGGTTGTCCCGCTGGTGCAGGCCGATAGATGGTTCGTCGAGGACGTACAGGACGCCCATCAGGTTCGAACCGATCTGGGTCGCAAGCCGGATCCGCTGGGCTTCTCCCCCGGAGAGCGTTCCTGCATTCCGGGAGAGCGTGAGGTACCCGAGGCCGACCCGTTCCAGGAAGTCAAGCCTGTCCCGGATCTCCTTTATGACCTGTTTTGCGATCTCGCGCTCCTTTTCCGAGATGTCGAGATCGCTAAAAAACCGGATGCAGGCCGAGACCGGGAGATCGGTCACATCGATAATAGACTTCCCGTTTACCTTGACTGCAAGCACCTTGTCCTTGAGCCGCTTCCCGTGACAGGCCGGGCAGTCGAAGACCCGCATGTACCCTTCGAGCTCCCTCTTCCGGTACTCGGACTGGGTCTGGGCATAAAGACGGGTCACCTGGGGGAGGAGCCCCTCCCAGTTCCCGGTATGGGACCAGTGGGCGTCCCCGTTCTTCATGCTCATCGAGAACCGGAGCGCCCGGTCCGAGCCGTACATCAGGGCATCATACTGCTCCGGGGTAAGGTCCTTGATTGGGGTCAGGACCGAAAAACCGTATTCTTTTGCGACCGTGGCAAGGTACTGGCCCCGGAACCCGTCCATCGGGTTCCGGTACGGGGCGACAGCACCGTCCGCAATACACCGGGTCTTGTCCGGGATGATCAGGTCCGGATCGAACTCCATCCCGACACCGAGCCCTTTGCACTCCTCGCAGGCCCCGAACGGGCTGTTGAACGAGAACATACGGGGCTGGAGTTCCTCGAACGAGATCCCGCAGACCGGGCAGGCCATCCGGGCAGAGTAGAGGTGCTCATGATCCTGGTCGTCAAGGATAAGGATGAGCCCGTCTTCCGCCCGCGTGAGCGCATTTTCGATTGCCTCAACGAGCCGGGACCGGTCGTTCGTCCCGACCCGGTCGATCACAATCTCGATGTCCTGTTTCTTGTACCGTTCGAGCGTGACCTCTTCATCGGTCCTGACAATCCGCTTGTTGATCCGAACCCTGGCAAACCCGTCCTTGTTCAGGTCTTTGATCAGCTGCTGGTATGTTCCTTTCTTCTGCCGGACGATGGGCGCGAGAACCGTGACCATCCCGGGAGTCTCTTCAATAATCCGGTCCGCAATCCGCTCCGGTGTCTGTCCTTCTATCTTTATGCCGTGCTCCGGACAATACGGGACGCCGATCCTTGCATAGAGAAGCCGGAGATAATCGTAGATCTCCGTTATGGTCCCGACCGTGCTGCGGGGATTTTTGGAGGTAGTCTTCTGCTCGATGGAGATCGCAGGGGAAAGCCCTTCGATGCTGTCCACATCCGGCTTGCTCATGATTCCCAGGAACTGCCGGGCATATGTGGAGAGGGATTCGACGTACTTCCGCTGTCCTTCTGCATACAGAGTATCAAAGGCAAGCGTCGATTTCCCGGAGCCCGAGAGTCCGGTGATAACGACAAACCGGTCGCGGGGGATCTCGACGCTGATGTTTTTAAGGTTGTGCTGCCGTGCACCTTTTATTGAAATATTTTTCATGAATTCCACCACAAAGTCGCGGTGGGAGATTAAAGATTTGCGGAATGGGGCATGAAAGTGTCCGTGAAGGAATACGGAGTGTCATCGTCCACTTCGTGAATGTCTGGACGTTGGGGAGCACGGATCAATGCGGAATCCGGTAGAAAAAAGTGTTTTGAGATTGCTCTTGAATTCGGAATGTCAGAAAAAAATGGTTCCGTTTACGCAAACATTGCACCGTAACTGCTCAGGATCCGGTGCCGTTCGTAATCGAGCCCCACTTTTTCTATGGCATTCAGGAGATCCTCCTGGGTGATGGCCGGATGATCCTGCCGGATTGCAAACATCCCGGCCTCCATGCATATGGCCCGGAGATCTGCCCCGTTCTTGCCATCGGTGAGCCTCGCAACCTCGGTGAGATCGACCGATTCCTCCATCGTCAGCGTACGGGAATGAACCCTGAGGATAGCAAGCCGGCCCTGGATGTCCGGGAGCGGGATCTCAATAATCCGGTCAAACCTGCCTGGACGGAGGAGGGCTTTATCAAGGATATCTATCCGGTTCGTTGCACCGATGATCTTGACATCCCCCCGCTGCTCGAACCCGTCCATCCCGGCCAGGAGCTGCATCAGGGTTCTCTGGACCTCCCGGTCCCCGGAGGTAGTAGCTTCGGTTCTTGCGGCCCCGACCGCATCAATCTCATCGATAAAGACAATGGTTGGCGATTTCTGTTTTGCAAGATCGAAGAGTTCACGTACGAGTCTTGCCCCTTCTCCAATGTACTTTTGCACGAGTTCGGATCCGACAATCCGCATAAAGTGGGCGTTTGTCTCGTGGGCGACGGCCCTTGCGAGAAGCGTCTTTCCGGTTCCCGGAGGTCCGTAGAGCAGGACCCCCTTTGGCGGCTCAACGCCAATCTTCCGGAAAAGTTCCGGCCGTTTCAGGGGAAGTTCGACTGCTTCCCGGATTTCCTGGACCTGGAGATCCAGGCCGCCAATGTCTGCATAGTTCTCTTTCGGGAAATCCACGAGTTCCATCCCATAAACCTGGGAGTCGTAGCTGCTTGGGAGTACATCGACGATTGCGAGCGACTGCTGGTTGAGGGTGCACCGGGTGCCCGGCTTGAGCTGTTCGGGTGCGATATATTGGGAAGTCCTTACGAGGAACTTTGGTCCTGCACTGCTCCGGACAATAACCCGGTTCCCGTCGATGACATCCGTGATGGTCGCAATGATCAGCGGGGGTGTCCGCATCTGGTCAAGTTCGCTCTTGAGTTTCCGGACTTCCCGTTCGTATCGTATTTTCTGGGCTTCGATATATCGCTTATCTGATTCTATCTGACGCAACTGCTCCCGCAGTTCGCCATTGCGGGTCTCCATATTTTCTACCCGGGTGAGCAGGGTCTCGTAGAGCTCTTCCGGAGAGTGTCCCTGTTCGGCAATTTCCTCTTCCTGAGGCGGAGAATCCGTCATTACAAGTAGATATATACGTGGAAATCACTATAAAGATGTTTGCGACTATGCAATGCGAAATGTGCGGAGCGCCCATAAAAGGGGCCCCAAAGACAATCCGGGTCGAAGGCGCAGAGTTAGAGGTTTGTGCCCAGTGCATGAAATATGGCACGGAAGTCCAGCAGTCGAAGCGTCCGGATGCGAGACCGAGACCGGGAGTGGTTGTCGGCTCGCAAAAAACTGCTCCGGCTGGCGCCTCCCAATACCGTAAGAAGGATCTCTTTGATTACATCGAAGGAGAAATTGTTGAGGATTACCCGGCACGGATTCGTGTTGCACGGATGGAGCGGAACTGGACCCAGAAAGATCTGGCAATGCAGATCAAGGAACGCGAGATCCTGATCAAGAAGATCGAGAAAGGAGATCTTATTCCGGAAGATGAACTCCGGAAGAAACTCGAAAAGGTTCTTGAGATCCGTTTGATTGACACGATGAGTGATGAGTCCGGGCAGAAAAAGACCGGAAGTGTCACCCCTACTCTCGGGGATCTTATTTCCATCAAACGGCCGAAGTAACGGTTCGAAGAAACGACCGGGGATTTTTCCCTTTATTTTTCCGGGGTATTTTTCTGAATTCTTCACTACATCCCGGGGTCTCTCCACGGAATCTGTGTTTCTGCGGAAATCATTCCCGGAGGATCGCATCTGACAGGATACGCGCCTGGAATTTCTATCCGGAATTTTGTACTTTTGATTAGGCACTCCATAATCCTGAATAAGTAACAATTTATTTACTATATGTTGTATATACTTTACATAAAGTGAAATTATACCGGAATCCCGTGTTCTGGAATTTCGAATTTTTTCTATTCGGGTGCATCTGCATGAAACGACTTGCTTTACCGGAATTAGTAGTATTGGTACTTGCTGTTGCATTTCTTGGTTACCCTGTAGTGGCAGACGATACAAATTCTACGGCAGTAACAACGACTGAAACAACTGCTGCTGCCACGACTGTCGCTACAACCGGAACAACGGTTACTCCAACTGCTACAACCCTTGCGACGATTGAAACGACCGTGACTCCAACTGCTACCACTGTAACAACAACCGAAACAACCGCCACCGCCACAACGGCTGTGGCTACTACAGCCACTACATCGGTATCCATACCGGTTTCCTATTTTTACGCAGATGTAACCTCAGGAACCGTTTCTCTTACGGTTCAGTTTACAGACTCTTCGACGAATACCCCTACTGCCTGGTACTGGTCGTTCGGTGACGGATCGTATAGTTCCTCCCAGAACCCTTCCCATACCTATACTTCTGCAGGTACGTATACGGTCGCTCTTACCGCAACCAATTCAGCTGGCTCAAATACGCTCACGAGAACTTCTTATATCACCGTTTCATCCGGATCGCCTGTGGCATCTTTTTATGCAAATGACACCTACGGTGTTGTCCCACTATCTGTCCTCTTTACCGACACCTCAACAAATTCTCCTACGTCATGGTACTGGGAATTTGGTGACGGGAATGTCAGCACATCCCAGGATCCGGTATATACCTACGTATTCAATGGCACGTTCACCGTAACCCTGATTGCCATAAATTCAGTGGGGAGTAATGTCTCAACTATAACGGATTATATCACCGTGTACGCTGATGAGCCGGTGGCTTCATTCACGGTAAACGATACCTATGGATATAACCCCCTGACGGTTCAGTTCAATGACACCTCCTCAAATTACCCGACTTCCTGGTACTGGGAATTCGGTGACGGGTATTCCAGTTATGTACAGAACCCGGTGCATACGTATACCACAGCAGGCACCTACACGGTTACTTTTGAATGCTTGAATTCCGAAGGAAGCGACTCGACGGAAGAGGACGACTATATCACGGTGATCGCATCATCGGGCCCGAGCGCGAGTTTCTCTGCAAGCAAGACATCCGGTACTGCGCCGCTTACCATCCAGTTTACCGATACCTCAAGCGGTGACCCGACCTCCTGGTACTGGACCTTTGGGGACGGGTCGACGTCCACGAGCGAGAATCCCTCGCATACCTACACGGAGGCCGGTTCCTATACCGTAAAACTGCTCGTCACAAATTCCGCAGGGAGCGACACGGTTTCCCAGTCAAACTTCGTCGTTGCTGCAGCATCTGCGACAACCACCGCAGCCAATACGGCAACAATACCGGTTGCGTCTTTCTCAGCAGATGTAACTTCGGGAACGAATCCCCTGACCGTCCAGTTTACGGATACTTCTTCAAATTCCCCTGCGTACTGGTACTGGTCGTTCGGTGATGGAACTCATAGTTCTTCCCAGAACCCGTCGCACACATTCTCCGAAGCCGGAACCTACAGCATCACAATGAAAGCTACAAATACGGGCGGCAGCAACTCCGTCACCAGGACGAATTATATCACGGTGACCCAGCCCACTGCAGTACCTACAACCCAGGAGTCGCCCCTCTCCCCGTTCGCAACTATCGGGGCAATCGGGTCCGCAGCGCTCGCGGGAATCGGAGGGTTTCGCAGGAACAAGGCCAGATAACCGTTCCAGTTTCCTCAGGGAGGTCCCGATATCACTTTTTTACAATAAGGACTCTCGTTCCTGCAGTCCGGATGACTTTATCCGCAACGCTCCCTAAGAGGAGACGTTCAATCCCGCTTTTGCCCCGGGTACCCAGGACTATCAGATCGATCCCGTTCTTTTCCGCGAACCGCACAATTTCTCCTGCGGGTTTTCCTTCAAGGATAACGGTTTCAACGGGAACTCCCCCCGCGAGCGTTTTTACCTTGTCGAGGCTTTCCTGCGCTTCTTTCCGGAGGACCCTGTACAGATCGGTCACCGGGGCATCGGTTGACGCGGATTCAAAAACGGTGGTATCGATTACGTATACTGCATACAGGTTTGATCCATCGGCAGCTGCTATCCTGACAGCTTCACTGACTGCGGTCCGGTTGTTCTCCGAGCCATCGGTTGCTACGAGAATTTTCCTGAATAGTCCGGTCATCCTTTCACCTGCACTGGAAATATGCTGGAGAGCCAATCATCTTTTCGGATGGCTCCCGGGTTCCGGATTCAGCATTGCATCTTCCGGTTCATGGTTTTTTTCAGGAGCATCTGCCCCGTACACGTACTTCACGCCACGCATGGCACAGAACAGTGCAGCGACGAATGAGAGCCCGGCTCCCAGGTAAAACGAAAGATGCAGGGATGGCATGAATGCCTGGGCCAGCGTAGTGGGGAACCAGGTAACTCCCGTCAGGATGGCGACCGTCGCAGGTGCGATACCCGCAAGAAGGGCCGGTTCGATACCGGAGAGGATTGCCTGGACCGGGTTATACCCGAGGAATGCAGCGAAGAGTGCGCCGGTGGGTGGTATCGTGCTCATTGCGGGAATGAGCTGGGGTGTTCCGGCACTTGCAAGGGCTGAGGAGACAGCCCGGGGAAATTCATGCGTGAGCCCGACCACGATGATCGTGAAGAACATCCCCATGCTCACGACAAATCCCGAGTTCATCAGGGTAGACATCATCCCGGAGGTAACGCCCCGCTCTTTTGCCGGGACCGAGTTCATGATAGCGGCTGCATTCGGGGAGCCGAACATCCCGTTCCCTGCACCCATGATCAGGAGTGCTGTTGCAAAGAGCAGATAATCGAAATCGTACGGGAGAACCGCAAGGATCAAAAACGAGACCCCTACGAGGACCATCCCGAGAGTACTGAGCAGCCGGGCACCATATTTATCCGAGAGCAGGCCGGAGATCGGGCCCATAATAACAAACCCGATGGTTAAGGGGAGCATATAGACTCCCGCCCAGAACGGCGTTGACTCGTAACTGAACCCGTGCAGGGGCAGCCATACTCCCTGGAGCAGGATGATCAGGACAACCATAACCCCACCCCTGGCGAGTGCAGCAAGAAATCCGGCTGCGTTCCCGAAGGCAAAGTTCCGGATCCGGAAGAGATCCATCCGGAACATCGGGTCTTTGACCCGGGTTTCAATGAACGGGAACGCAATGAGCAGGAAAATCCCGAGAGCAAGCGCGAGAATTACCCACGGGTTGCCCCAGCCCATTGACTCGGTCCCATAGGGTAACAGGGCATAGGTGATCCCGATGAGGAAGATCGTGAGCCCCCCGATAAACGCGAGGTTCCCCCAGATATCTATCGTCTGGCTGGTTTTCCGGTACTCCGGTTCCCTGAGTTTCAGGAATGCCCAGATCGTCCCGACGACGCCGAACGGAACGCTGATGAGGAAGACATACCTCCAATGGAAGACCGCGAGGATTCCCCCGATGAGAAGCCCGATGAACTGGCCGGAGAGCGCCGCAACCTGGTTGAGCCCCAGTGCCTTTCCGCGTTCATCCGGTGGGAATGCATCGGTCAGGATCGCGGCGCTGTTTGAGAAGATGAATGCCGCACCGACTGCCTGGATAAGCCGGAACACAATGAGTTCGATGGCACCGGTGTCCCCGGTGTCCGGTGTGAGAAAGAGAAGAATGGATCCCACCGTGAATATGGCAAAGCCGATGTTATAGAGCCGCACCCGTCCGTAGATATCGGAAAGCCGCCCGAAACTCAGGAGCAGCGTTGCGGTAACAATCCCATATCCCATCAGGATCCAGAGCAGGTACTGGAACGAAGTGAGCGGATTTATGTTGATGCCGTTGAAGATGGCCGGCAGGGAGATCAGGATGATGCTTCCGTTCACCGCTGCCATGAACATTGCGATGGTGGTATTCGATAAGGCGACCCATTTGTAATGGATGCCTTTCCCTTCGGGTGCAGATGTCTCGCGCACAATTTCAGGTTTATCAGTCATATCGGAGTAATCACCCTATCTCTTGACGGGGTCCCATCAGTACAGAATGCACGGTTTCCCCGGAAATAATACTTTACCTATCTCCCCCGTTTCCCAATATAGGCAATAGTATCCCTGCATGTATCTGGTATCATTGGGATGACTGACTGGGATTGTCCTGACAGGATGCTGCTTAAGTCATCCCCGAACGTCATCCTGAAAACACCGGTGTCTGATGGGAACTGTATCCGATCTCGTGAAGGTTGGCGATCCAATGGCCGGAACTCTTCCGGATCCTCCTCCTGAATTCCTGCCCGACAATCGTTTCGCAGTCGGGCTGACGGGGACGGATGGATGGATGGATGGATCTGAAAAGATAAACCGTCGGCTGCCTCTTCCAGCCATAGTTTTATTAGCGACAGGTGATGAATATCAGTCGAACCAGTATGCGTATCCGTGACCTCATCCTTCCGGAAGACACCGTCTTTTTTACCCTCTTTGGCCAGATGGCCGATACCATCTCGGAAGCGGCAACCGTCCTCAATGAGATCACCCATGAACTCCCCGGGGGTCTCGAGAAAGGCCACCGGGTCCGGCAGCTTGAACACATGGGGGACGAAATAACCAGGAAAACCTATGAAAAGCTTGATGAATCCCTGATAACGCCCCTTGAACCGGAGGAGATCTCGCGCCTGGCCCCGGTTCTCGATACGGTTCTTGACCGGATGGACTGGGTGACGAACCAGATCTGCACGTATGGTATCCCGGAATCAAACGATGTCCTCAAGGAATTCTCCTACCTTATCGTGCTCAGTTCAAGCGAAATAACCCATGCAGTCCAGGATCTTCCCTCGTTCAGGAATACCGAGGATATCAAAAACCATGTCCAGGAAGTTTCCCGGCTCTACAACCTCTCGCGGGAACTGCTCTCCCGGGCAGTCCTCGATCTCTTCAAGACCAACGATACGCTGATGATCATCAAACTGAAGGATATCTACGAGGGAATGGCCCGGGTACTCGAGAGCTGTAATGATGTCGGACACACCCTGCACGATATAGCCGTGTACCACTCCTGATGCCATGGAGCCGATCATTCTCTTTGGTATCGTCCTCGCACTCGCACTCAATTTTGTGAACGGGCTGAACGACGCATCGCGGTCCATTGCGACAATCGTTGCAACCCGGGCTCTCTCTCCCCTGAAAGCGACAATTCTCGCAGGTATCAGCAATATGATTGGGCCGTTCATATTCACGACAGCGGTCGCTGCAACCATCGGTACCGGACTTGTCCGCTCATCCGGACTTACCCCGGAATCGCTGGTAATTGCGCTTCTGGCCTCCGTTGTTATGATCATCGTTGCGACCCGGTCCGGAATCCCTCTTTCGAGCAGCCATGCCCTGGTAGGAGCAATAATGGGAGCAGGCTTTGCGGTCGGGGGAATTTCTGCACTTATCCTTCCCTCTGCGGAACTCACAGGCCTCACGCTCCTTTACGGCAGTATCGGCGCTGCTGCGGGTGCACTTGCCCTCGGCTTTCTGACTTTCCTGTTGCAGGGTGACGTAAAAACCGGATCCTTCATCGGTGCCGCAACCGGATTTGCCCTGATGATTCCTGCACTCATGATTACAGGCACCCTCGTCTTATCGGGAATCCTCGTGATCGTGCTCTTTATCTATATTTCAACTGTTCTCGGGATAGTGTCAGCATTCCTGTTCGATCTCTTCATAACCCACCTGTTCCGGTATTCCCGCCAGAACCGGATGCGTCGGATTTTCCAGCCGTTCCACGTTGCAGCTTCCCTCTTCCAGGCGGCAGGACACGGGGCGAACGATGGCCAGCATGCTGTCGGTGTTATCGCTGCGCTTCTTCTTTCCGCCGGGCTTCTTGCGAGTTTTGAAATTCCGCTCTGGGTCCTGGTCGCATCGGCGCTCGCGATTGGGCTCGGCACCTGTTTCGGCGGCTGGTCCGTCGTTGAAAAAATGGCGCACGAGATCACGAAAATCCGGCCGTACCAGGGATTCTGCGCTGCGACAAGCGGAAGCGCTATCCTTGCCACGGTGACCTCGTACGGGATACCGGTCTCCTCCACGCATATCATGAGCGGATCCATCATCGGGGTCGGCGCGACCCGGGGGAAAAACGCGGTCCAGTGGGGGGTCGTACGGGAGATGATTATCGCATGGATAATTACGATTCCCCTGGGTTTTATCCTCGCATTCATCGCGTACCATGTTACCGATCTGTTCCTGTTCTGATCCGCCGGACAGGATCGCAGTATTTTTCCTAGAAAGCTGTAATATTACATGGGTTTGCATGGGTCTCAAGGAATGGGTAGTACCGCAGGACCAGATCTTTTTTGATCTGTTCGACCGGTTGTCAGGTGTTGTTGTCACAGCTGCTGATGAACTCGTCGGAATCGTTGAAAATTTTGAGACGGTCACGGAAAAACAGAAAAAAATCGTCCAGCTGGAACATGAAGGCGACAAGATAACGCACCAGATCTATGAACAGCTGAACCGGAATTTTATAACCCCCTTAGAACCGGAAGAGATCTCCCGGCTTGCATCCGCACTTGACGATATTCTGGATTATATCGATGACTCCGCACAAAAAATGGAGAATTACGGTATCGAGAAACCGGATGCGCATATGCGGGAGCTTGCCGAGATCATCCGTCTCTCGGTCGTCCAGCTGGATGATACCGTGAAATCCATCCGGAAAATAAAAGATCCCCGGGCAATCGAAGCGAAAAGTATCGAAGTAAACCGCCTGGAAAATCTTGCAGATGATGTCCTTGCCCACGCAATCAACGATCTTTTCAAGACGAAGGATGCGATTACCATCATCAAACTGAAGGATATCTACGAATATCTTGAGATGGCAACGGATAAATGCGAAGATGTGGCGAATGTGCTCTCGGATATCGCCATCAAGCATTCCTGAGCAGTCCTTAGAGAACGGATGAGTGTTTCATGCTGAGTCTTACGCTGATTCTAATTATTGCAATCATCATTATCGCCCTCGTTTTCGATTTCACGAACGGGTTTCACGACTCGGCAAACTCTATCTCAACGGTCGTCTCGACTAAAGTCCTCTCGCCCCGGAATGCTGTCATCTTTGCGGCGTTTTTCAATTTCATCGCAGCGTTCGGGTTCGGTGTCGCTGTCGCAAGTACCATCAGCAAGATCATTCATCTCGGTTATGTGCAGACCGATATCATTCCGTTTATTATCCTGGGGGCTCTCACGGGAGCCATCAGCTGGAACCTTCTTACCTGGTTTTTCGGGCTTCCCACTTCATCTTCCCATGCCCTTATCGGGGGACTCGCAGGGTCTGGGATTGCAGCGGCCGGCCTCGCAGCGGTAAAGTGGGATACCGTGGGAACGGTAGCTCTCTTTATGGTTGTTTCGCCGCTTATCGGGATCGTCTGCGGCTTTCTCTTTATGGCACTCGTCCTGAATATTACCAAGAACGTGAACAAGGTTACGGCTGAAAACACATTCCGGAAACTCCAGCTCTGTTCTGCGGCGGCGTACAGTTTCAGTCACGGGACGAACGACGCCCAGAAGACGATGGGGATCATCATCCCGCTCCTGTTCAGCATCGGGTATTTCGGGGCAAGTGCCGACCCGAACAACCTGCCGGTTCCTCTCTGGGTCATCCTGATTGCAAATGCAGCGATTGCTCTCGGTACGCTGGCCGGGGGATGGCGGATTGTCAAGACCATGGGATACAAGATAACGAAACTCCGCCCGGTCCATGGTTTTGCGGCAGAGACCGCCGGAGCCGCAACGATTCTCGGTGCATCTGCCGCAGGAATTCCGGTCAGCACGACCCATGTCATCTGCTCTTCGATCATGGGAGTCGGGTCTACGATGGGGATCAGCACGGTGAAGTGGGGCGTTGCACGGAGTATTGTCTGGGCGTGGGTCCTCACTATACCTATCAGCGCCCTGATAGGATTTGTCGCATTCTCCATAATACGGCTTGTTGCCGGGATTTGACGGGTCCCGGACAACAGGTTTTTTTTGACCGGATACTCCGGCCGGGGTTTTCATGAGATACGATCCGATTCCCTGGATTGCCATCGCCCTTGGAGGATTCACCGGATCCATCCTGCGGTTCCTGGTTGACGAACGGATAGTATCCCTGGAGGGGACTCTCCTTGTTAATACGCTGGGGTGTTTCGGCATGGGCCTCTTCATGTACGAGGCGATGTACCTGGGCAGGTTCGGGAGAACCACCCGGCTCTTTTTTGCGGTTGGCGCGATTGGCTCTTTTACGACCTTCTCCGCGCTTGCCGTGCAGACGTTCTCGGCAGGACCCGCTGTCGGACTCTTCAACATCGGTTCAAATGTCCTCTTCGGGCTTCTCGGCATCGCTGCAGGACGGCATATCATACTCTTCCAGCGGGGGATCTGATGGAAACGGTTCTCCTTGTCGGCATCGGCGGGGCAGCAGGGTCCCTGCTGCGGTTCTGGTTCTCCCGGTTCCCCCCGTACCAGGGCATTCCGGCCGGGACACTTCTCGTGAATATCCTCGGAAGTTTTGCTTTTTCCCTTGTTACGTTCTCACAGCAGCCGGGCAATCTCTATTACCTGATCGGGATCGGGGGTCTTGGGGGTTTCACCACGTTCTCGACATTCAGTTATGAATCGTTCCGGATGCTGGAAGATCATGATTATCGCACTCTCGCGCCATATATGGCTTTAAGTATCGGGGGCAGTGTCCTTGCGGTTCTCGGGGGATATGTCCTGTGCGGAGGAATCTTGTGAATTCAGTGAAGTTACGCGGGGAATGCCTGCTTCGGATCTATATTGCCGAATCGGCGGTTTTTGATGGGCGGCCGGTATACAAACGCCTGGTGGAACTGTTCCAGAAGAAAAAATTTCATGGCTGCACAGTGAGCCGGGGCATGATGGGCTTCGGTCATGAAAACACAATCCGGACCATCGATGTAGTGCAGTTATCCCTGGATCTCCCGGTTGTAATTGACGTCGTGGATACGGAAGAGAAAATCCTTGAAGTTCTCCCTGAGATCGAGCAGTGGGTGGAGCACGGTCTCGTTACCCTTCAGAACATCCGGGTCCTCAGGAAAACCGGTTCCGATTGAATGCCTGGTCCCGCTTTTCCTTTTTCACAAAAGAGAACCGGGCGAAAGGTTTCCTGTCAGGAGAAATTCGTCCGGTAATACCGGCAATATCCGGTAAGGGGACAAACCTCGCAGAGCGGCTTCTTTGCGGAGCACGTTGCCCTTCCGTGGGCGATGAAAACGTCGGTAAGATCGCCCCAGAGATCCCGGGGATAGACGTTCATGAGATCCTGCTCTATCACGAGAACATTATCGGTGTCCGAGAAACCTATCCGCCGGGCAAGCCTCCGGACATGCGTGTCGACTGCAATCCCTTCGTTTCTTCCAAATCCATGGTAGAAGACGATGTTCGCGGTCTTGCGCCCGACGCCCGGCAAAGACAGGAGTTCCTCCATCGTTCCCGGTACTTCTCCGCCGAACTTTTCTACCAGCATTGCACTGGCGGCTATGATATTCCGGGCCTTTGCATGGTAGAAACCGAGGCTGCGGATGATTACTTCAACATCAACGACGTCAGCCTTCGAGAGAGCGAGCGGCGTAGGGTACTTCCCAAAAAGGGGCTTTTTCACGAGAAGCACTGCCTTATCCGTAGTCTGGGCCGAGAGGATCGTGAGGATAAGGACCTGGAAGGGAGTTCCCCGCGCTACGGTCGTGGGAGATTCCGTTGCACCAGGATAGCGTTCCAGAAGAAGAGAATAGATCTGTGCGGCATCCTGCTTTTTCATGGCTGATGGGGTAGGGCGGATTCGAACCGCCGTCAAAGCGTCCCAAACGCTCTAGGATGGACCAGGCTACCCTACTACCCCGCAGGAGATCAGGTTCACCTGCAGATGAAAAAAAGGTATGGTTCCGTACCGGATCAGATTGGCAGGACGTTCTTTTTCTTTGCGGATACAACAGTCCCGGAAAATTCCCCGGTCACGAGTGCTTTCGTAAGATTCGCTGCGTCCCGGCCGTCAAAGACAAGGAGCGGGACTCCGCTCCGTGCGGTGACTTTGGCAGCAACGAGATCTATAACGTTATTTGACCCGGCTTTTAAGTCACCCTTCCCGACAGTCGCGATCAGTTCTTCCGGAGTGAGATGGGCGTACCGCTTCGCGTCCGGGAATTTATTGGGATCCTTATCGTAAATTCCGTCAACGGATGTCAGGTTGATCATCGCATCGGCATGAACCCGCTCCGCAAGAACCGCCGCAACGGCGTCCGTTGTCTGACCCGGGGTAATCCCGCCCATCACCACAATTTTTCCGGAAAGGGCTGCTTCCATCGCTTCGGTCTGGTTGACCGGGACCCGGGGATATGCAGCATCGCCGAGCGCCGCGCAGAGCATGGTCGCATTGAGCCGGGTGACGAGAATCCCGATTTCGTCGCAGGTGCCGTCGTCCACGGAATGCTCCCGGGCTGCATCGATGTACCGGCGCGCCTCCCCCCCTCCGCCTACGACTACGAAAACCCGGCGTTTTCCGGCCAGGGATCTGAGGACCGGGACATAGGATTTCAGGGTATTTTTTTCGAGCGAAGGAAAGAGAATCGAACCCCCGAGCGAAAGTACAATCGTCTTCATTGCAGAGAGATTGGGGGAAAATGTGTTATTAAGGTGATTGTACCGAAGACTTTCAATCGGAACCGGTTCCCAATCCTGCCGTAACCACAGGGTATAGTATCCCGGAAGTGCTACACTCCCACCAGGTGTTGTGTTATGATCTGCTGCCCATCCTGCCAGAGTACCGAGATCTACGAAATCGCCGGGGGGTACATCGGCCAGGTATACCGGTGCAAGGCATGCGGGTACCGGGGTTCTTTTGTTCTTGAGGTGGATGATCCGGAGACCGGTAAGGAAACCGCAAAAAAAGAAGATTGATCAGATCGCGTCAATTCAGTACCTTCCCGTTGAAGGCAGGCCTGCGGGTCCTGCCAGGCGTTACTCTTTTCCTTTATCGTTCCCTTCACCCGGAAAACGGTAGTGGCCCGGAGGAACGGAAATCTCAAACCGCGCTCCTTTGCCAGGTTCTCCCGTTTCCCGGATGGGAATTTCCGTGATCCCCAAAATTTCCCGCACAAGATACAGGCCAAGCCCGGTATTCTGTCCGAATCCGCGTTCGAAGATCTTTCCTTTCTCGCCAGGGGGAACTCCCGGCCCGTCATCCTCCGCAAGGAGGTGCAGGGTTTCCCCCGTCATTTCATATCTCATCCGGAACACGGTCATCCCTTTTGCATAGCGGAGAGCGTTATCGAGGAGGTTGTAAATTACTCCCTCAACGAGAGGGTCTGCATAAATTTCAAGGCCGTTTGTCTCATCGATAACCTGTATTCCGGAAGTATCCAGGAGACCCTTCGCTTTATTGAGAAGGCTGCCGATGTTCTGCCATCCCGGAACAGCGACTCCCAGGTTCTGGTATTTCTGCGTAAAGTCCACGAGAGACCGGATCCCTTCTGCAGAATCCTGGATTTTTACGAGCGTCCCCTGGATCTCTTCCGGGGTTTCACCCTGAGCAGCAAGATCCAGGTAAATGTACAGGGTCGTGAGACGGTTCCGGATATCGTGCCGGACAATCCCTGAAAGAAGGTTCAGTTTCCGGTTTGCTATCCTGACCGCGTTCTCAGCGTTTTTCCTGTCGGTAACATCCCGCAGCGTGAGGATATGCCCTTCTTCCGGCCCCCGGTCCGGCTGGATTACCACCGACCGGACATCAAAAACCCGGTTTGCGGCCCCGGACCGGAGGGAGATCTCACGGATATCCTGCGTGCCGGGACCGGATGACGGGATATACTGCCCGAGTTCGGGTTGTACCTGGGAAAGTCTTTTTCCCGCGGCCGCATCCTGCGTAGCGCCGACAAGCGATTCGGCAGCCGGGTTCATGAGAGTAACAACGCCCTCCCGGTTTGTTGCAACAACGGCGTCCTGCATGGTTTTTACGAGAAGTGAATAGGTGAGCGGCTGCAGGGAAAACAGTTCAAAAAAGAGCGTTGCAGTCACAAGGGCAGTTCCGGATACCATGAATGCGAGGGGTGTCATATCGAAACCCGGAATGGGTCCGAGGTCCAGGTGATAGAGGACATACGTGAAGACCGGAAGGACTACTGCCAGGAGAAGGAGGTGAATCTGGGTCCGGAAGATTGCGCCTACGGTCCGGTACCGGATCAGGAGAAGAAGGAGCGAACTGAGGATTATCACAAGACAGTATGCGTTGGCCATCCAGAGAAGCGGTCCGCGTTCAAAAAACCAGATGATGGATCCTCTCGGCCCTTCGAGACCGGTAAACCCCGTGTAGTAGAGATGATGGAAATTATTCGTCCATACGAGAAGAACCGTAAGCACCGGGATAACGAAAATAAGAGCGACAAAGAGCCGGGACGGTTTCATATCGTGTTCGGTATACCAGAGAATGAACAGGAGGAAGACAACCGGAATTGTGACAATCGCGGGGTACGCTATTGCATTCATCAGAATATTTGTCTGCAGATCCGCACTTGCCATTGCAACTGCATATGTCCCGGACCAGATCGTTGCTGCCACGAAAAAGACAAAGATGGGAAGTACTCCGGGTACCCGCAGCCGTTTCCCTGCAAAGATCGTTAAAATGACGAGGAACACGGTTCCTATACCAAGCAGGATTGCAAGCGGGGAGTACTGCAGGATCATGGCATCCGTCCCGTGCAGATACGTATCATAGTGATTTACCTTGATGAGCGGAGAGAAAATGGTTTTCTCCTGCGTGGCGGGGATCTGGCCGCCAGGTTATCGCAGGACAAGGGGCCATTTTTTCCCGATCCCCTCAGGGATCCTGCAGTTCGGCGTAGTGTCCTTTTCCGATCCTTCTGTTTCAGAAAAAATTTTACCGGCATTATTTTATTCTCTTCCAACGAAATTATCTCCCAGAATATGGATCTTTTCTCTATCATCCTCATTATCGCGGGTCTTTGTCTCTTTGAGACGATCACCAGCATCGATAATGCCATCATCAATGCGGAAGTTCTCTCCACGATGTCTGAGCGGGCCAGGAAGTGGTTCCTTCTCTGGGGACTTCTCTTTGCGGTCTTCGCCGTGCGGGGTCTCCTTCCCTGGCTGATTGTCTGGGTTTCGACACCCTCCCTTGGGCCGGTTGGTGCCTTAACGGCAACTTTTTCAAGCGATCCGCTTGTTGTCCACGCGATTGAACAATCGGCGCCGATTCTCCTGATCGGGGGAGGAACATTTCTCCTGTTCCTGTTCCTGCACTGGCTTTTCCTGGAAGAGAAAGCATTCGGATTGCGGGGCGAACGGTATATCGCAACGAAAGGGG
>JBDKRP010000028.1:0-1790 GCA_039683275.1 Methanoregulaceae archaeon
CGGCCCGGGACTCTCTCACTGCAAAAATTTTTCAAAATTCCGGCGCGATACCCGATCCATTCCCGTGACCGTGGGCGGGCGGAGGAACGAGCACGCGAACTCCGCCCATCAGGGCGGCCTCATACACTTCAATTGCCGAAGTAATCCGGAATCTCAGTGGATCATCGCGAGAGAAAGCGGCCGTGCTCGTTCCTTCGCTTGGCCGCAGAACAAAAACCGGCCCGGGACTCTCTCTCTGCAAAAATTTTTCAAAATTCCGGAGCGATACCCGATCCATTCCCGTGATCGTGGGCGGGCGGAGGAACGAGCACGCGAACTCCGCCCATCAGGGCGGCCTCATACACTTCAATTGCCGAAGTAATCCGGAATCTCAGTGGATCATTGTGAGGGAAGCGGCCGCGCTCGTTCCCCCGCCCGGCCGCAGAACAAAAACCGGTCCGGGACGCGCTCTCCCTCTGCAAAAAGTTTATCAAAATTCCGGAGCGATCCCGATCCATTCCCTTGACCGTGAGCGGTCGGAGGAACGAGCACGCGAACTCCGCCCATCAGGGCGGCCTCACACATAGAAAACCAGATCTGAATCGGATCATTACGAGTGCACGGTCATGCTCGTTCCTCCGCCAGTCCGCAGAACAAAAACCGATCCGGGGTCTGTGAAAATATTTTTGAAACGGGCTTCGGGTTTTTTTTAGGCCTCGCAGATTTTTTCAAAAGTCGGCACAGGAAATATTCTGAAATGTTGCGCCGGAAATTTCTCGAAAAACTTTTTCCGCTGAAAATTTTTCTAAAGTCCCTTGATTGTGAATGATCGCAGGAACGAGCACGCGAACTCCGCCCGCGAGGAGCGGCATCGCAAATATTTTCTCCGGTCTCCTGCCCATTCGCCCAAAAAACCCCGGCCAGGCGCTCCCCATAATCCTTATCCTTTCCTCAGCCGATCCATTCCTCATGGATGGTCGCGTTCTCCTTCCGGTTGTTCTCATCGCAATCACGATCATTACCTGTGGCTGCACCGGCTCCCCTTCTGCTCCTGCACAGACCCCCTCCGCTGCAACCGCTTCAATCCCGGCGGAAACCGCAACTCCGGCATCCGCGGCCTTCACGATCAGTGTCGATTCCCTGTCGGACGGTGCCACGCTGCCCTCGCAGTACACCTGCACGGGTGCCGGTGAATCCCCGGAAATTTCCTGGACCAATGTCCCGAACGGGACCGTGAGCCTCGCCCTTCTGCTGGAAGATCCCGATGCCCCTTCCGGGACGTTCACGCACTGGATTCTCTACAACATCCCGTCCAATATGAAACGGATTCCGGCCGGGATTTCCGCAACAAAGGAACTGGATGACGGGGGAAAATCCGGCCAGAACAGTGTCGGGGGCCGTGGATATTATCCGCCCTGCCCCCCGGTCGGGACCATGCACCGGTACGTCTTCCGGCTTTCTGCTCTTGATGAGGAGACCGGCCTCGCATATGCAACCCGGGACGACCTTGGCCAGGTATTCTCCGGGCATATCCTGGGGACAGCATCAGTCACAACCCGGTTCGGCAGGTAAGAAACGTTCCTTCCGGGATACTGCGAAAGGTCCTGATACGTTGGCGGTTATTGGATGTTTTTTACGAGAGGAATAATTTGCGATCCACTGTTAACTTATCAGAACACTGCGAAAAAAGAAAAAATTCCCCGGATTTTTCCGGGAATCTAAAGTTTCGGCTTTACTTTCAGTGCCTCGACAAGGAGCTTGATCGATGCATCGAGATCCTTCAGGTCGATGACTTCGACCGGGGAGTGGAT
>JBDKRP010000029.1:0-2525 GCA_039683275.1 Methanoregulaceae archaeon
CCCGAACCGGAATCCTGCTGTTCGAAAAGAGGTGGGTTCCGGAGGCAGCGCCGGCCGTCAGGCTGAAGCGGGAAGCGGTCCGATTCCCGAACTGACCACAACCCCGTTCTGGATTGTCAGGATCCGGAACTGGTCGGCTTCCTGCTCATTATCGTTGTCATAGTACGCCGTAAGTCCGGCAGCATAGGTGCCGTCAGGGAGAATGCCGTACATCATTGCGGTATCCGGCCCGGCAGATCCGGAGGAGAGCGTATATTCTTCCAGGTCCCCGGTCCGGGTATCAAAGCCGTACGTATAACTCGTGACAAGGGTGCCTGTCTCGAAGGTGTCCTGGTCGCCGCCGAACAGGGTGTTCCCGTCCTTTGTCATCGAGTAGGGCGTGATCAGGATCTCGTACCGTTTCGCACTACTGTTAACATAGGAGACAAGCGTTGCTTCGGTCGTGTTATTTCCGTTCTCCATCGAGATCCAGGAAATGTATTCATCGAAGCCGCCGGAAGTGACATCTTCGTATTCCATGTCGATGAGAATGGGACGGGCCTTGTTCCCGTTGCCCATGAAGAAGGAAACGATCTTGTCCCACAGGTTTCCGGTTCCACTACTCCGGTCCGAGAGATAGAACCACCGCCCGTCCCATGCGGGAATCCGGTAGAGCCCGTCCGCAGCGGGCGATGCCGGCCGGGATCCAATGGTCATCGCAGCAGAACCGTTGATCCGGTAATAGGTGACATACACGCTTCCATCCCCGTAGGGATCGATCAATGCATAGGTGCCGTTTCCACGGCTGGCAAAACCGGGGCTGGAGAGCACGGGGGCTTTCTTGTCCACCTTTTCGCCGCGATCATATGCATCACTCTCTTCTTTGTCCTCCTCATCCTGTGCGGAAACCGCCGGGGATCCCCGGGCAGCAACCCCTGCGGTCCCTGCAGCAGCCGTTCCCGATGATACCGGTGTACCCGCTGTTGCAGAGGTATCAGCAGATGGTTTCTGGGATGCTTCGAGCATGATAAGGAAGAATTCGTCCCAGCTCGGTGCGATCTTCACTGCATCACCGAAGCCGGTATATTTCTCCGGTGTCATCGCGTCCGGCGATGCAATCGAGATCCCATATACCGTCTGGCTGTAACCGTTGTGCCGTTCGTAAAGAACCGCAGACTTCACCGTTGCGATTGTTGCGTCCACGTCGCCGGCCAGTTCCGGGCGCTTCTTTTTGATATTCTCAAGAAGCGAGACGAGATCCACCGATGTCGGGGTGCTCCCGTCAGATATCCCCAGGCGGACCGCATCGTTATACGCCGCCTTCAGGTCATGGAGCCCCTCATCCTCACCCGCGATAACCTTCAATTTTGCCCCCAGGGTGTCGAGGCTGCTTCGCACCTGCTGCATCTTCGTAACATCGATGATAGCCATGGTTTTCGCTTTCGGCGGGTCTGCATCATCGACATACGTATCGGTTATCGTCTTCATGAGGGTAGTGGCATCAAGATCAGAATTTTCTGAAAGGGGCTTAATCACGCTCTCGTAATTGTAGCTTCCCCGCTGGATCTCCTCGGATGCCAGCATGACGGTGGTATACGGCTGGATAGTCTTTCCCACTTCGACCGAGGACATCAGGCAGGCATCAAACATGACGGGCGGCGAGGATATCCCGGATCCTTTCAGGGCCCCACTGATGTCTGACATCTTCAGCGAGTTCTTGGTGATATCGTCCGTCCCGATCCCGTCGTAGGAATTGCCATGGTCGGAGATAATGAGGATCGACCGGTCGGCAGTCCGGACCTTCCCGGTCTCGCTGATGAATTTTGCAAGGCTTGTACCTGACCCCATGTCGGCAGAGGTATCAGAATAGAGGTAATCATTTCCGCTGCCGAACGTTCCGGTGTTTGCATCGGCCCTGAGCTGCTCGATGGTGGCAATCTTCATCCCTTTCCATCCCGCCTTGTCGGCACCGCCGAACGCGACGATCACATCAAGGTCCTGTGCACTGGTATCGCCATAAGCACCGACGAGCTCGTTTAAGTCGGCCGTCCCGGTAGCGTGCTCTGTCTCAAGGTCACTTCCCACCAGGTACAGGAGCACCTGGGTTTTCGCATGGTTTGAGGTGGTCTCTGCGGCAGCTCCGGCCCCGAACACCAGGGTCACGAACAGGAGTGCGAACAGGAATGGTGCGGTCCGGAAAAACAGTCTGTTATCTCGTCTCATAAAAATCCCCGGCAATGCTCTTCACGATGCAGATATCCTAAGGGTTCTGTACCCGGAAATGATAAAATTGCCCGGATCGATCCGTCGCCCGGACGGCACCCTGGTTCCGGAAGCGATTAGGCGAAAAAAGGGATTATTCTTCGTTCTTCTCTTCGTCTTCTTCGCCCGTAAGGACCTTCATCTGCGGGAAGAGGAAAACTTCCTTAATTGAGGTCTGGCTGGAGAGGAGCATCACGAGCCGGTCGATACCGATACCGACACCGCCCGTGGGGGGCATCCCGTATCCGAGGGCATTGATGTAATCGTAGTCCACCATCTGTGCC
>JBDKRP010000030.1:0-2301 GCA_039683275.1 Methanoregulaceae archaeon
GCCTGCAGTCCGGTATCATGGTTGTCGGGATCGTTTTTCGAGTAACAAGATAAATGCATAGCCGGGAAGGGTGAAAGTATGGCCCCCGTCAGTACTGAAGTCGTGATCTCCATTGCCGGTGGCAACGAGATTGTGTCACCCATCACAACTCACTCCGCAGAAGACCTGAACCTTGACAAGGGCTCGAAGGTCTACGCTGTCATGAAGGCCTCCGAAGTGATGGTTGCGGTTGATTGATCCCAATTTACCCGGCCGTTATGGAAAGTCACTTTTAATGGTTTTTCCGACAGGCCGATACAGGTACCTTTATTGCATCAAGGGCCGATTGTTGCCCACTCAAACCAGGTAACTGTTTTTCCTTGTCCGGATCAGAACCGGTCAGTTGCCTGAGACAAAAGAACGATAGGGGAGAATCTTATGACGATAACTTTGAAATTCATGCAGTCGGGGCAGTTCAATTCAGGGGAGTTCAAATCCCTGGATCTCGATCAGATCACAAAACTCCAGATCAACCGCCTGCGTAATACCTGCGAGCTGCACGCCACCACACCGGAGAACCCCCGGCCGAACACGCCGTTTCTCATTGCTTCGCGGGAACGGGCCTATGAGCTCCAGGCGATTATCGACGAACTTCAGCAGCTCAAACAGGCAAAGAAAAGCGGCGTCTATGAGATAACGGAGACGGAAGCTCACCTGGTACAATAACCGCGCTCTCTTTTTGGTTTTGACCCGGTGAATGATGATGCCGGGTTCTGGGTCCTGTTCCGGAAGAGCAGGATGCAGGTGTTCCGTTAATCCTATCATCCTGCCCGTAACAGGATCACCCATGGAACCGGTGCGGAAACGGATCCACACAAAGGAGATCATGGCAGGCACTGCGGTATATTCCCTCACGCTCGACCGCGAGGATTATTCCGCTCTCTATCCCCGCATGATCCGGTACGTCCTCTCGGTCCAGCAGGATGGCCGGAAGGTTGCGGTCTTCCGGACCAACACCTTCGAGTACTCCCCGCTCTCACCGCTTACGGCTGAATCGGTGGCGCTGGAAAAGGCCTCCTTGTGGGGAAAGGAGCTTGCAGCAGACCCGTCTAGGATTCTCCGTGATTTCCCGGACAAAAAGCCAAGGCCGGCGAAAAAACCCGCCGCCGATCTCGTCATCCTGCAGGGCAGTCCCCGGCCGGATGGCAACTGTGCAATCCTCTCCGGCTGGGCATCGGATGCGGCAAAAGCTGCCGGAAAGACATGTGAGGTGATCTACCCTCACGACCTTGACATCCACTGCTGCATCGGCTGCTACCAGTGCTACAACACCGGCACCTGCGTGTTCGACGACGACATGAACGGGATCATCGATGCGGTGCGGAACGCCCGGCTCATCATCGTCTGCTCGCCGGTGTACACCAACACCGTCACGGGGGGCACGAAGCTGGTCATTGACCGGATGCAGGCTTATCACGCGGAACGGACACTTTTTGGAGGAAAGGACGGGCAGCATGGCATCCTCTTCTCCGTTGCCGGCCGGAAGGGTGGGGACAACTTCACCTGCGTCACGAAGGTGGTAACTGCGTTCTTCAAAAACAGCGGGATCGAACCGGCAGGTGAGGTCCTCATCGACAGCGTGGATGCGGTGAAGGATATCCGGGAGATTACAGGGAAGCGCGAGGCTGTGCAAAAACTGGTAGTATCCGTCTTGTGACTGAAGGCCGTGCACATCTTCCCGCACCGCAGGAAAAAACCAAACCGTAATGCTGGCCGGAGCCACAATCTTCCGGAATGCCTCTGAAGCGGAACCGTGGGAACGGGAGTGACGCGCCCCCCTCTCTCCATAAACCCCCCTTACCAAGAGCCGCAGGGTACCTGGCACTTGCGTTCCTCCTCCTCATAGTCATGCTTTTCTGCGCTGGTTGCGTTGCACCTGCACCGGCCAATGCCCCCGGGTCCGGTATCCGGTCATCCGGTCCGGGCGGGAATCCGGAGATGTTCCTGTACCAGAATGTTGTCAATTCCACTGGAACTTCCGGAACGTACCCGGGTGATTCCGGTAACGGGCCGGAAGCGGTGCGGGCTGCGGTTATCCGGGATGCAATTGACCCGCTCAACCCGGTCACCCGTGACTTTGCCGTGTCGCTTGTCCCGCGGGCTCATGGCGGCCCGTTCAACCTTGCACAGGCCTGCGACCTCTGGGAGACGGTCTATTCCCGCTGGACGTACGTGGACGATCCCCGGGGTGACGAGTACTTTTCGCCAGCGAGCCGGACCATAACGCTCGGGCTGAAGGGGGATTGTGACGACTTCGCTGTC